>DAOOQY010000401.1:0-4765 GCA_035389025.1 Verrucomicrobiota bacterium | reverse complement strand
AGTAGCCGTAGCGGCGATCGTCGTACTCGATCGGCAGTTCCAGCCGGCACTTCATGAAGTCGATGTCCCGCTTGATCGTGCGGCTCGACACCTCGAATTCCCGGGCGAGTTGGTTGCAGTTGGGATGATTGCCGGAGTGAATCCGCTCGTGGATGCGCATCATACGCTCCCACGGCGGCCGCGAGTAGAGTTGACCGACAACTTTCGGCATGGCGACCTCGCCATCTGTGTGTCCCGCCCATTTCGACCCCGGTGACAGCCGATGTCAAACCCTCCAGGGCACAATTGTCCACATGAAACCAAACCGTGTGTCCGACACGATTGACGAGCCCGGTGCCCCTGACCAATCATGGCGTTCACCATGAACTACGCCCCCGCGCTCGCTGTTGCGAAAGATGCCGCTCTCAAGGCCGGGCAACTGCTCCGCGACGAACTGCACCGCGCCGGTGGGCCGCGCGGGTCCGGCGGCCACGCTCCCGCTGACGCCGAAGCCGAAGCCCTGATCCGTCACGCGATTGGCGAGGTCTTCCCCCAACACGGAATCATAGGCGAAGAATTGCCGCATCTGGACCGCCCACCCCGGGACGAAGAAGGGCATGTCTGGCTGATCGATCCGAACGACGGCACATCGTACTTCACCTGCGGTTGTCGCGGATCCTCGGTGTCCATCGGCCTGGTGCGTGCCGGTCGTCCGGTACTCGGTGTGGTGTACGTCTTCTCTGCGCCGGACGATCGAGGCGAACTGTTTGCCTGGGCCGAAGGATGCGGTCCGCTGACTGTCAACGGACAGGCGGTTGCTCGCCGACCCTGGGCCGCGGAATTGACTTCGGGCCACACCGTGCTTGTGTCGTTGAGCGCCGAGGAGAACAGCGCCGCGTGGGCGAAATGCGTGGACCCAGCCCGTTTCCGCGGCATGGCCGGTCTCGCCTCGCGCATGGCCCAAGTCGCCGCCGGACGTGCGGAGGCGGTGGTGACCTTCAACGGCCCCGTCGGCTGGGATTACGCCGCCGGACACGCCCTGTTGCTCGGAGCGGGAGGCGTGTTCCTGGACCAAGCGGCTCAGCCCATCCAGTACGACCGAAACGGCCGATCCGGCGCTCGTTACGCCTTCGGCGCCAGCCCAGCCGTTGCGGCGGCGCTTGCGCGCCGAGACCCACCGCGTGGCGGTCGGCGGGCCCCGGCCGACGTTTGCCCCTTTGCCCGGCTCCTTCCCGGCCAGTTGATCGGCGATCCGTGCGTTCTGTCGCGGGCGCAAGGTTGCTGGCTCGGCCAACTGGCTGGTGACAGCCTGGGGTCGTTGGTCGAATTCCAGAGCGCAAGCTCGATCCGAGCCGTGTACCCGGAGGGCGTTCGAGACCTCGCCGACGGCGGGTGCTGGGATCTGATTGCCGGGCAACCCACCGACGACAGCGAACTGGCCTTGATGCTGGCCCGATCGCTGGTTCGCGAAGGACGCTTCGACCCCGACGAAGTCGCGGCAGCCTACGTCACCTGGCTCGAATCGCATCCCTTCGACATCGGCAGCACAACCCGCCAGGCGTTGGCGGGGGGTGCGCGCGCCGCGGGGCATGGCGTCAACGTCGCCGAGGCCTGCCGGGCGGCCGCGAACCCGAGCAGCCAGGCCAACGGCGCGTTGATGCGGGTGAGTCCCTTGAGTATCTACGGCTGGTCCATGCGGCCGGTTGAAGTGGATCGCCTGGCGCGAGCCGACGCCGCGCTGACGCACCCCCACTTGGTCTGCCAGGACGCCAGCGCCCTCTTTGCCGCCACACTGGCTCAGGCGATCCGGGAGGGCGCCGATGCCCAAGCGACGTTCACGTTCGCCCAGGAACACGCGCAGAGGCATGTGCAGTCCGCGTCCGTTCGGGAGGCGCTGTTGGCCGCCCGCCAGCAGCCGCCGATGGATTTCCTGAGCCAACAAGGCTGGGTGTTGATCGCGCTCCAGAACGCCTTCTACCAGTTGCTGCACGCGCCGAACCTCGAATCGGGTCTGGTCGACACCGTCGGGCGGGGCGGCGACACGGACACCAACGGGTGCATCGCCGGCGCGTTGCTCGGCGCCGTGCACGGGCGGCAGACGGTTCCGGCCCGCTGGCAAGACCGTATCTTGAGCTGTCGTCCGATCGCCGGCCTGCCGGGCGTGCACCGTCCGCGACCGGAGCGATTCTGGCCTGTGGACGCGTTGGTGCTCGCTGAGCGCCTCCTGTTGGCCGGCCGTGAACTGAGCGTTGGGCATTGAGGGTTGGACGTTGGAGGTTCGGGTCCCATCGGCAGGCGGCGCGAGGCCCGTTTCCCGGTCGATCGCCGGTTGAGTGATCATCTAAATACTTAACGCTCAACGTGCAACGCTCAACATCCAACGTCCAACCGGTTGCCCATCAACCATCCTCCGATCCAGAACTCACAAGTCAACTGGATGGCAAATCCATGAAACTCCTTTCTGCATATCGGCCCTGGTTCTGCCCCCTCGCGTTCCTGCTCTCAATTCACTCTTGCGCCCAACCCCTTGCGGCTCCGCCTCACTGTTGGGTGGTGACCGAGACCCGACACGTGCTCCGTAGCGAGTCGCCGGGCGAGTGGCGTGAGGCCAGGCTCTCGATCGCCCGCAACGAATGGGGCAGTTTCCAGGTTCTAGTCCGAGCGGATGCGCCCATCTCTGGTCTTCGCCTCGAAGCGGGTGATCTCAAGGGATCCGATAATCATCCAGCCGAGGCGATCCGCCTGGTCCTCTACCGGCAGCATCAGCTCTTCCTCGATACGGGGACGCATCGCAACGCGGATTTCAAACCGGACGGTTATCCGGACCCGCTGATCCCTTTTGACCATCCGGTGGCGGGCGAGAGGCTGCGCGATTCACGGCTGAAGGCGATTCCTTTCGAGCTTCCCGCGCGGGAGACGCACGGGTTCTGGGTGGACGTCTTTGCATCCACAAACGCCGCAACGGGTGACTATCGCGGCACCTGCCAGTTGATGGCTGAGCAGGATCAGGTCGGGGAGATTCCTGTTCATCTCACCATCTGGGACTTCGCGCTACCGAGCGCCCCTGCGCTGGAGACCGAGTTCGGCTCGCCCGCGGGACGACTCAAAGCCTATTACCGCGAGCGTGCCAAAGCCGGACGGGAGGCCGAACCGACCGACTGGGCGGCAGTCGAGACCGAATGCGCCCAGGTTCTCTCCGATCATCGACTGAACGCGGTGCCGCCGGGGGAAATGATCAGTCCGGTCGCGCAGTCAGACGGTTCGTTTCGAATACCGCCGCAGCACGTGGCGGCGTTGCGCCGATTCATCGAGCGTTACCACGTCAACGCGGTGCAGATTCCCCACCCCTCTCGAGTCGTCAAGGACCCGGAGGCCGAACGCGACCGCCTCCGCGCCTGGCTGGCCGCGTTCGACCTCGCCGCCCGCGAATTGAACCGGGCGCACCTGGTCTTGTACACGTACCTGCGGGACGAACCAAACACCTTGGACGACTACCGGTACGTGCAGACTTGGGGACGCGCGATCCGCGAGGCGGAGTCTGTGGTGAAAGTGCTGGTAGTCGAGCAGACCTGGACCGCTCCGGGCCAGGGAGGGGCCGACAGCGCCTGGGGCGATCTTTACGGAGCCGTGGACATCTGGTGTCCGCTCTTCTCTTTGCACGAGCAGGAGAGTGCCGCACGGCGCCAGGCCCTGGGCGAAACGATCTGGACCTACACGGCCTTGTGCCAGGGCAAGCCGACGCCCTGGTGGCATATCGACTACCCGTTGCTCCACTACCGTGTGCCGACCTGGATTGCCTGGCGCTATCGCATGCGGGGACTGCTCTATTGGGGCGGGCTCTCTTACTGGGGGCCGGTGGACGATCCCTGGCTCCAGGCTCCCTATTACACGGGGAACGACGCTCCACAGCAGGGCAGGAAGGGGGTCGTGTTCTACGGGGAGGGATCGCTGGTGTACCCTGGGGGGCCTGTGGGTTGCGAAGGTGTCGTGCCAACCATTCGCCTGAAGGCGCTGCGCGACGCGATCGAGGATTACGATTACCTGGCCCTCCTCGAGCGCGAAGGACGGACGGCGGAGGCGGATGCGATCGTGGCGCCGCTGGCCGGCTCGTTCTTCGCCTGGGACAAGAACCCCGCAGCGTATGAAGAGGCGCGCAGCGCTCTGGCAAGGTTGATCGTCGCGGGCCGCGCTCGGGATCTTTGACCCGGACATTACGTGGCTGCGCGTGATCTGATGTCCGGGCTTGAACCCCCAAACATGGGGCGATCAAGTCCAGTTTGGCCCTCACCTCCATCGCTTTGGTTTCGCAAGGATTCCCCGGAGCGAGGGCTTCGGCGAGCTCAGCCAGGCCGCGCGGGAGAGATGGGCGGGGAAATACGCGGAGTTCAGCCAGTTGAATCATTCACCCAGCCGGCCGCGGGTGCGTATTGCGCCAGGTGCTGGCATCCGCGTATGCCAGACCTGTCCCCCAGCCGAGGGCGCGCCGGCAGGCGGCGATGGTCGCCCGGGTCGCAATGACATTGTCAAGAGAACAGCACCAATTGTTGTGCCGTCGGCTCGCGCAGGTTGCTGACGCCCTGGCCGAGGAGCCGCTGACTGGTTGATGGTCGTTGGCTGATGGTTGATGGTTGCGAGTTGAACGTTGAGCGTTGGACGTTCCGGTCCAGAACCAACGCTCAACGTGAAACGCTCAACGCGAAACGCTCAACTTCCGGCTCTTGAGATACTCGGCCGACCGAGGAACGACGCAGATGGCCCGGTGGCGCCCCGCCCCGGAGGGCTGGGG
>DAOOQY010000400.1:0-4771 GCA_035389025.1 Verrucomicrobiota bacterium | reverse complement strand
GCGATGCGAACAGGGTCGACAAACGCTTGACGATCGCGTGTGAATTGTGTGGAATTCAGGCAGTATCTGCGATGCCTCGGGCATTGCGCCGGGTTACGGGTGTGTGGCTGATCTTCAACGAATCCAGGGCTGAAAGGAATGCGCCATGACAGTTGAACCGCAAGTGGACCGGGGGATCGAGTTCAAGAGAGGGGGGATCATGTCACCGATGCGAACGGCCTGCTGGATCGCAGCCGGCCTGGTCAGCCTCAGCATTGCCCAAGCCCAATACTCGACGGGGTTCGAGAACCCGCCTTTCGCGTCAGGGGCCTTGAATGGGCAGGATTCCTGGACGTCGGGTGGGAGTGTGAGCGTTCTCACCGCATCGGAGATTGAAACGGCGCTTTCGACGTCGGGCCTGTCGATCGATTCGCCGGTGCGCAGCGGGGACCAGGCGCTCCTTGTTTCGGGCAGCGGCGGCGGTGTGACATCGCGTAGGGCGATCAGCGGACTCGAAAGTCTCACCAGCGTGTTGTTGGACGTCTGGGTATGCCCGCTGGGGCCGCGGGAGGATGTGGGCGCCACCAGCCTGGGCAACATCTTTCTGGTGGTGGAAGACGACAGCAATGCGACAGCCGGACGCGCTGCCGCTTTACGGTTCGGCTATTACGACAACGGCAGCGGCACGGTGGCGCCGCACGTTGATGTGGCCACCAGCGGGACGGGGATTTGGCAGGACACCGGCGTCTCCTGGGAGGTCGGCGCCTGGTACAACATCCGGATGAATGTGGATTTCGCGTGGCAAACGTACGGCGTCAGTCTGGATGGCGCTCCAGTGGCCGCCGAAATCCCATTTTACTCGGGCAACGTCGTGGATCACTTCGGCGCAGTCCGCATTTATCGCGGCAGCAACCAGGCGGGGATGCTCGTCGACGATCTGGTGGTCATCCCCGAGCCGGGCGCGATGTCCCTTCTGCTCCTGGGCGGCTGTGCGCTGATGTGGCGACGGAAGGTCTCAGCGGCCTGAAGAGGGGTTCAGGTTGAACGGGCCGTCCAACCGGGCGGCTCTTGCGGCTTTCCCGCACGGACACTCGATCGGTTGGACGATCTCAGGGGCTTCGAGCTTCCGAGCCAATGTTTCTATTGACATCGAACCAGACGGAACTTCATGAAAGGAATCCCAGCCATGACCCCAAGCGCCTCCCGATTTCTCCTCTGTGCGTCGCTGGCCGCTGCGCTCGGCCTGATGACCTCGTTGGCACAGGTCGTGATTGACTTCGAGGATCCGTATTACGTGCCTGGACTCCTGCAGGACCAGGATTCCTGGACCGTCGCCAAGACCAACGAAGTTGTGCTCACAGCAAGCCAGTTGGCCGACAACCTGACCGGCGCCGGCTTGACTGCCGGCGTCACGGTGCATGGCGGCCAGCAAGCTCTGTTGCTGTCCCATGAGGGCAGCGGAGGCGCGTCCGTCCGCTATGTGGACGGCTTCAGCACGGCCCGGTTGGTGAGTCTGACGGCCTGGGCGAGGCCCCTGACGCCGAGGACCGACGGGGCGGTGAATCTGGGCAACATTTTCCTGACAATGGAGGATGCGGCGAGTGTTCGCGCCGCGGCCTTCCGGTTCGGCTATTACGACAACGGCAGCGGGAGCGCGGCGCCGCACATCGACTACGCCAGCGGCGGCACGGGGATTTGGCAGGACTCGGGCATTTCGTGGTCGAGCAACACCTGGTATCAGATCGCGATGGTCGTGAACTACTACGACAGGACCTACGATTTCTTCGTGGACAGCGCCAAGGTCAATGCAAGTCCGATTGCTTTTTACAGCAACAACAAATCGGAGAGCCTGTGGCAAATCCGGTTGTACCGCGGCAGCAATCAGGCCGGGATGATCCTGGACGACATCGCCATCGACGATGTGACACCCGCCGGCCCGTTCGTTGGAGGCGGCACGGGCTCGGCCCATGGTTGGAGTTTCAACATTTGGGATGCGGCGGACGGCGCCACTCCGGACACGACCACCATCACGGTCAAGGTCGATGGCGTTGCCGTCGTTCCAACCAGCATCACGCAGAGCGGCAATATCGGCACCGGCGACGGGACGGGCGTGACCACGGTCTCCTACGAAAGCCCCACGCCGATATTTCCATCCGGTTCGACCCACACGAATGTGGTCTCTTTCGAGGGTGCCGGCTTCTCGCCCGTGACGGCGTCGTTCAGTTTCTCGGTTCCTTTTCTCGAGGACACTCTCGATCGGGTGGGCAGGTACGCCGCTCGTTTTCAGAACAAGGCGTCTTACGGCGCCAACGGCAGCGGTCATACGGGGGCTTCGGGGGACTTCGCCGTGGACATCGGAAGTCCGGCGCGCCAGAACAACAGTCTGTTGGTCACGGATGCCGGGTTTCTGAGCGGGTTGAACACGGCGGCGGCCAGTGACGTGCTGACGGTTTCGTTCTGGGTGAAGCACCGCGTCACGAGTTCGAGTTCGGTCTTCTGGGCGTTCTCATCCACCGCGCCCGACAATCGGGGGCTTCAGATGCACTGCCCCTATTACAGCAACCAGGACTCGACGGTCTTCTTCGACACGGGCGGAACGGCTTCGGACAATCGGGTGTCCGCCCCCATGACCACGTTCCCGTCGTATGACGGTTTGGACACGTGGTGGACCGCGTGGCGCCACGTCGTGGCTGTCAAGAACGGGTTCGCCAAGGAGATTTGGATCGACGGCGAGCTGCTGGTGTCGGGGGGAGACCAATCCGCGCTGTTCTCCGACATCACCAAGCTGTACCTGGGTTGCGGCATCTCGGGCGGCAACCCGTCCCTCTCGATGGACGGCTGGCTGGATGACTTCGCGGTCTACTCGGCGGCGTTGAGCGCCTCTGACATCGCCAGCCTCTTCAATGGCGCGGCGCCCGATCGCATCGGCGCCGGTTCGAGCCTCCTGGCCTGGTGGGATTTCAACGATGCGCCGAGCCTGGCCGTTGAAAAGGCGGGCGGCAATCTGGTCATCACCTTCACCGGCGTCCTCCATACGTCCAGCGACGTCATGGGGCCTTATGTCGACAGGTTCGACCTGGCCAGCCCCTACACGCACGTGACGTCGACAAGCCCGCGAATGTTCTTCCGGGCGCGCAAGTAGTCGAGATTAGGGGCAGAGCCAGACCCAGTCCCCTCGAATCGTGTCCACGGTTTCGTTGCTCTTGCCCTTGTGGTCGAGCGCGACCTCGCCGCCGTCATCGGTGGCGTTCCAACCGACCGAGTAGACGCGGAAGCCGTGCGGGTCGATCCGGCTGTACTTGAGCGGCTGGCCGGAAATGATGTCGTGCGGGAGTTTGTCCAGGAAACGCGGGGCCAGATCGGCGAGTGAAGGCGGCAACTCGCCGGTGGCGAGTCGATGCCGTTCGAGGGCGCACGCGATCCGGGTCTGGTCGATCATGCTCTGGGTGTAGACGAATCGTTGATGCGCCCTGCCCAGCGCTGGAAGGAGCATGTTCGACAGCAGCCGGAAGCTGGTCATGTTCGCCACAAAACCGCGGCTCGCGGATTCAGCGACCACCGCTTCGTTGCGCCGCATGGCCTCCACGTCCGCACGGCGCGCGCCGAGGTCGATGCCGGGCAGCACCCGTTCCTCGAACAGCCGGTTGTAGCTCACCTGCTCGAGGTAGAACCAGCCGCGGGGGATCAGCGTGTCCAGGAGGCTTTCGATCCCGTTCTCAGACACCGGCTCAGAGGAACCCAATTGCCATGCCATCCTCGGTTTTTCCCGCATGTAGGCGATGATGGCGTTGCCGAAGGCGCGCTCGGCGCGCATCGCATTCAGGTCATCCGCCAGGAAGTCGAACTTCCCGAGGCGCTGGTTCAAGGCCTCGATGTGGGTTTCGGACCATTGGCGGTCGGCGAATCCCTCCCAGATCGGCTGCATGGCGCTTCGGAGGATCGCGCAGCGAACCAGGTGCGAGATGAGCGTCGGCTCATTGCGGATGCTGTCGACCAGATGGAGTGCGAGCAAGATGTCGTCGAGTGCGGCCTCTGCGCGGCCCAGAGCGATGTGGACGGACGCGCGCAGAGAAAGGATTCGGGCGGCATGTCTGAGCTTGGCCAGGTGCGGAAGCAGGATGGCTGCAGGGTTCTCGCAATCGTAACACAGGTTAAAGCGCGAATATGGACGGTGGCTTGCGGCGCGCAGTTCGTCCAGAATCGGGTTGTATCCTTCAAGCTGTGCGAGCAGGGCTGTGGCGGCCTGCGAACGGTCGAGTGTCGGAGGCGGTTGGCTCTCCCCAGTCCCTTTGCCCGCCGCACGGTCGGACGCTTCGTTGAACGCCGCAACCCAGAGCGCCAGGTCCGTCCTCTCGCCCTTGCGCCAATCCCCTCCGCGCCGCAGGTCGGCCGGGAGCTTGTTGAAGGCCCGTTCGATCGCTTGAACCGCGTTGGTGTCACGGAGGGTTTGTGTGCCGGGGTGGAAGTCAACCAAGACCGCCAACGAAGGCGTCATGGCGAAATTCTGGTCGTCCGGGACCGGCGGTGGGACGAGTCTGCGGTAATCGAGAACCTCGCCTTTGGCGTCCATTGTCTTCTGGTAGGCCGCCCAAGCGCGTTTGCCGCGCCAGTTCATCACGGTGTCGAAGAGGGCGATCAGCGTGATGATGCAGATTCCCAGGCAGAGCAGGGCCTGAAGGAGGCGACGCAAGACCGGCCGGCGCATCGAGGTCGTGGGCTTGACGGGAGCGGCATCCGGTTGAGGAGTCGAGGCGGTGTTCATAACAAGGACATGTGAGTGGTCTTCTACGCG
>DAOOQY010000399.1:0-4774 GCA_035389025.1 Verrucomicrobiota bacterium | reverse complement strand
CCCTGACCTCCTGCACTGCAAACTCCCCACGATTCTCGACCGTCAGGTGGATCATCGAGGTGGCGCCCGGGAGCGGATTTGGCGGGTCGAGGCGCATCGAGCCCGCCTGGGCCGCCGGGTCAACCCCCAGCGGATACCGCCACACCTGGAGATCGGTTCTTCCCGGTTGTGGCAGGTCGCGCAGATGGTGGGTCGTCCCATCGATCACGACTGTCTTGTTGGTGCGAATTGTCTGGGTGCGCAAGCAGGCCAAGACCAGGTCCGAGCCGTCGTGCACGGCCGCCACGGAGTGCTCGACGTCGGCGTCCGCAGTCAGTGGACGCGGAGCGGACCACTGATCCAGGGCCGGGTCGTAGGTGCACACCATGACATCGGTGCCGATCGACCCGGGCAAGGGATACACCAGCGCGGCGCCGCCAGGAATGGCGGCGAGCGTTGGAGGCACATCGGCGTCCTCGGCCTCGACCTGGTGGACACGACGCGGATTCCATTGTCCTGCGATCGCGTAGGTCAGCGCGCCTCCTGACCGCCACACAAAGAGCGGGTTCGTGCCTGTGACCGCCAGGTTCGGATTCGCGTCTTCGACCGCGTCTTGGGTTAACCGGACCGGCGGGCCCCAGATGTGGCTGGAGGCGGTGCAGGAATAGAGTTCGCGATCCGCACGCGTGGCGGGGTCGCCGTCTTCGTCAACGATCCAAGCGGCATAGAGCAAGCCGTCGGGACCGGAGACCGCGGACAGATCGAGGACTCCCTGGGGACCTTCCCAGAGGATGACAGGCGGCTGCCACTGGCCGGCCCCGGCCGTCGCGGCGAAGCAGACGCGATCGCCCGAGGCGGCGGTTCCCACCGACGCGTTACCCTGGTTCTGAATCCAGAGAACACCGGCGCCGTCGGTCCAGGCGACCACGACGGGGTTGCGATCGACGACCTGGTTGGTCGTCAACGCCAAGGGCTCCGTCCAGAGCTTTGACTGTTGGTCGTGAAAGCACGCAACGATTTCGAGCAAGGGGGCGACCTCTGCAGGATGAATCAGGTTCGCGGCATCGCCGCCGATTCTCTCCCAAGCCGCCGCTGCGCCCCAGGAGGCGGCAGCCACGGCGGGATTGAACTCAGCCGCGAGGTCGCTGGTGATTGAGTCGATCGACCACGGCTCCTGGCCGATTTGCGCGGCCAGTGCGAGGTCGGTTGACGCGTACCACGGTTTGGCTGAGTCCGACGCGATATAGAGAACGCGCGTCTCGCTATTCTCTGCCCAAAGAGCTGGGCGAGCGAGCCGGGAGACATTCTCCCGGACGATGGCGGTTTCGGACGGTGCCGGGCCGGCGAGTCCGACGGGGCGTCCGGGCCGGTGTGACAGGGTTGCGATTGGGGGACGGTCAACCGGACCCCAGATGCGTTGGCTGGTGCCCAGGGGCATCCAGGCGCCTTGAGATGGCTGCGCGGGGGCGGCCGCTCGTCTGGCTTGAGACATGGCTGCATTGGGTTCAAAACGGAGTTCGACCCCCACTTCTTCTTCCCATTCGAAAATCCAGGCTGACGCGAACACGCCGGCATAGCCGCGGAAGGTGATTCCCTGGAAGGCGAATTCGGGACAGATGAGGAAGTCGGGTGTGCCTGTGGCGCCTACGTAGACACCGGCCTCGACGTTGAGTTCATCCATATCCAGCACGAGCTGGGCTTCGAGGCCCACGGTGCCGGAGAAGACGAGCGAGGTTGTGCCCAGGAAGCAGTCGCCGAATTGTCCGTCGGCGTATTCGCCTGCCAGCCCCAGGCCGCCGATGAGGTAGAAGCGCAGTTTCACGTCGCCGAGCCCGGGGACTTCGGCGAGTGAACTGCCCAGTCCCGGAGCTACGATGTTCACGACCACGACCACGGGGACTCCCAAGCCGGCCTTGCCTTGGAACGTCACGGACCATGACGGCGTGATGACGAGCGGCGACAGGCCCTGGAAGGCCAGGTCCACCGCGCCCCCCAGATCGAGGCGTCCTTCGCCGAGAACCTCGACCGGCACGCCGGGGACGTCCATCGAGTGGCTGAACGCACCGAAGCCGGAAAGTGAGCCGTGGGCGGTTCCCGCGAGGGTGTCCAGGCTCAGGCTCCGGGACAGGCCCAAAGACGCCTCGGATTCGTAGATGCCGCCGGGCACCTCGGCCTTCCAGAAGACCAGGCTGACAGACTGCGAGAAATCGTATTGGGTGTCGTCAACCGCCCAAGGCGGCGCAGCGCCAAACCACAGTGCCAGGAGCCGGGGCAGGGGATGGAAGTAGATTCCGGGACTGATCGTGACCCGGTTCCCTGCGCCGTTGGCCACTTCGAGGACCAGTTCCGCCGGCGCGGAGAGACTATCGGGGATGTCGAGTTGTTTGAGTTCGGCTCGGGCCACACCGTTGCCAAGATCGGTGAGCATCGCCGAATGAGAGGCGTCACCAATGAGGCATCGCACCGACCCGGGGGAGCCGTTCCAGGCGACGGTGCAGCCGACTTCGAGTGTGCCGGGCAGTCCGGCCAGGTAGTTGCGTCCAGCAGGCCAGCGAAAGTCAAAGGCAACTGGTGTTGTTCCTCCGGAGGGGGCGAGCAGTTGGAAGCTCTCGAAACGGCTCTCGTTGGTGCCGAGAGTGAAGGAGCGGCTTGTGGGGTAGTATCCCTCTTTGTTCACGGCGAGCGTGCGGTCGCCCGCCGCCACAGCCGGCAGGTAGAATTCGCCCCGCACGTCGGTTGTAGCCAGCGCGAGGTCGTCGATCGAGACCGAACAGCCCTCGAGGGGACCACGTACCCGGCCCGAGGCGTCCAATGCGTCGACGCGTCCGGCCAGGTTGCCGCCCTCGAAGGGTGAACCATAGAGCCTCACCGAATCGATCTCTCCCTGGAAGTCGAGCGTTCCTCCCCAGCCTCCAAGCCGCTTGCCAATGCCCAGGTTTGCGGTGCTCAAGGTCGGCGGGTGCGCCCACGGCGCCTCGGCGGCAAGGTTGCCGTCGACGAACACGTAGACGCTGGCCCCATCCCATCCTCCCATCACATGATGCCAAACGTTGTCCCGGAGTTCGCCGGCAGCAAACAGATCACTGTCACCGTGGGCGCCGCAATAGGTCCCGAACCGCAGTTGTCCGCCCGTGAGATAGAGTGTGAATCCGGCAGCGCGCCCATTGCCCAGCCATTGATGCTTGTCGACAATTGCTCCGTAGTGGTTGGTCCCGCGGGCGCGAATCCAGGCCTCGACGTAGAACGGCGAGGCGATGGCGAGGCTGGCTTTGTGGGGCACTGACACATAATCCGATGGCCGTCCGCGGAAACTCAGCGCAGAGCCGTTCCCGCGTGCCACCCAGCTTGCGCCCTGGACCGTTCCGTGGTTGGCGTTGCCGCTCGAGTCCAGTGCCGCCGAGCCGCTGCCTTCGTCGAATTCCCACAGTCCGAGCGTGGATGCGGCTCTTGCAGTGCCAAGGTAGATGGTGGCGGCGAGCACCGGTCCGATGGACCAGCGCGCCAAACAGCGGTGTCGCTGGGTTGGGCTGGGGCGAATCGAGCGTTCGGAATCAGTCTTCATAGACGCCTCCAGTTCAGTGGGGAACGAGATAGTATCTCGGCTTTGCTGTTGGAACGGCTTCAATCTGCCACCACCCCTCGCCGGTGTCGAGTTGATCTTGGGCCATGTCGCAGATGGCGCGCGTTCAAGACGCTGCGGTTTCTCATCCGAGTGGACACGAACTGGCGGCGTCAAATGACAATTGGCTCCGCACGACTCAGAGTCAGGGGTCAGATCAGGCCTCAGAGAGGTCTTTTTCGATGACGTGGGTCGGCAGTCCTGCTCGGCGGGCTGAAGACCTTGGCTGTTGGGGTGTCGCCGTTGGGGGTCGACATTGCCGGGGAGAGGGCGTAATCTATCGAGACTCCAACACAGGGTGAACGCCGGAGACTCGCGCTTTGCAGCATGGTGCGGGAGGGCGAATCGGCCCGAGCCGTGCCCACCCGATGCACCGTGCCGGGTCTGATCGGCTTTTCCCGCAGACGAGGAGTGTGCGCTATGAGAACAGAGGTCTTGCTCTGGGGGTTGGCGGTCTCAGTTGCCAATTCGGCGGTTGGTCAGATTCCGCGTTTGGGCATCGACTGCGGCTGTGATCGCACGGGCGTTTATGTGCGACCGGCTCGAGCCAGCGTCCAGTGGAATGCCCTCCGCTCCCCGCGGGGCACCTACCTGGTCGAGCCGTTTGCCGGCGGCAGTGGATTGGTGGTGCGGAAGGAGGGAGGCACGGTGCTGTCCTTTGGCCCGAGTTCGTCGGCAATCGGCTGGGGGTTCAGCCCGGACGAACGGGGCCTGGTGATCCATGCCACCCGTCCTGGCGAGCAGGGCAGTCCGGCGCAGCACAACGCCTGGCTCTACAACCTGGAAGATGATCCGGAGAGATGCTGGCAAATCCAGACTGCGGTCGCCGATGCGGTGTCGGTGTTCAGTCCGTCGGGGCGATACCTGCTCTACCTGACTCGCGATCCGAGCGATGGCATGCACCTGTGGGCGGTCGAGGTTGCCAGTCTTACCGAGGCCTGGCGTCATGATTATCGGGCCGTGCCGGGGGTTGGCGAAGCGGGTCAGAAATTCGGGCTGGCAACCTGGGGCTTCAGCCCCGACCCGGAGGATGCGTCGCTCGCCTACCTGTTCAACGTTGAGAACGGGGTGAGTCTGAACCTGGTGAACCTGCCTCGCCGCCACAACGTCATCAATAGTTGGTTGATTACAGGGACGGCGGAGGTGCAGTTCAGCCCGTGCGGCGACCTGCTGAGC
>DAOOQY010000398.1:0-4776 GCA_035389025.1 Verrucomicrobiota bacterium | reverse complement strand
ATTTCCAACCTCAACAACTGCAACCCTTCAGGAATTTAAACAGAATAACCGTGCTTGACCAGTGATCCTTTTCTAATAATAATCGCTCCATATCAGAGATGAATGTACATTTGCTGACATCGGGGTTTGCACTTTTGGTTGGCACGTGTGTCGCCGTAGGCCAGTTTGTCCAACCATTGGGCGACCCACCTCCAACAGAGAATCCGCCCGAATTTGAACTGAGTGCTGGGTTTCACGTACTTCCTAATGGATTGAATCAGATTCAGTTGTTTGCTAGGAACCTGACTGACAATGATCTGAAGGTCGACGGTTCCTTTTTTTACATTCTGATTGGCGATGGAACCAGTTCCCCAGCGCCTAGCTTTGTGCTTAACAGTTGGGATGGTGTCACCGGTACGCCTTTCGAGGGGCCAGTGACCGAGAATAACTACGATTTTACTATAGACGATTTGCGTGGACTAGCGTGGACTGTGGACACTGATAATTTCGATCCCGCTCATTGGGCCACTTTCCGTAGCGGCGTAAATGAGCTGTTGCTGACCGTTACGATAAACCTTAAGGGAGTGCCCAATGGGACATGGCCTCTGCAGTGGAGCAATTCCGGTTCCACCGGACTTGGTGGCGGTTTGACTACCATCGGGGAAAGTTACAACCTGATTCTAACCGACGGGGAACTAACGGTTGTTCCCGAACCCGCAGCCTCCACCCTGCTTGGCGGCCTAGGCCTGCTCGGTTTTGCCGTGTCTCGTCGGTCCCGCAGATGATCTGACTGTTCTTTTTCCTCACGGTCACGGACGGCTGCGGCGTTGGGCATCCCCCGACGCCGCTTTTTGTTTTCGCGCGTTCTGCGTGCTCCGTGATTCCCCTGCACAGCCGGCGCATCTGCATTCCGGCGACATGATCGCTGCGCGAAGGATGAAACTCGATCTGTAATCATCATTGAGCCGAGGCTGGCGAGGCTCTAGTTTTGAGGGCGTGACGCATTCGACAGCCACGCTCGGTCTCATCGCCGGCAACAGATCATTGCCCCTGGCCTTTGCCCGCCAGGTGCGCGCGCAAGGGGGGCAGCGGCTTGTCGCGGTGGCGTTCGAGGGCGAGACCGATCCGGCCCTCGCGCCGCTGGTGGACGAAATCGTCTGGCTGCGGGTGGGCCAACTCTCGAAACTGATTTCCGCCCTGGTCGAGCGCGGCGTGACCCAATGCGTGATGTTGGGCCAGATTGCGCCGCGCAACCTGTTCGATGTGCGTCCCGATCTCCGCGCCTTGACCACCCTGCTTCGGCTCAAGGAAAAGAACGCCCACACCATCTTTGGAGCCCTCGGGGATGAGTTGCGCAAGGACGGCATCGAGTTGATCGAGCCGTTGCCGTGGCTGGAGCCGCTCATGCCCAAGTCCGGATTTCGTCTCGGGTCCAAACCGTCGACGGAGCAGCAGGCCGACATCGAGTTCGGGTTGCGTCTGGCCAAGGAAGTATCGCGTCTCGAGATCGGCCAGACTGTGGTCGTCAAAGGCGGCACCGTGCTGGCGGTCGAGGGATTCGAGGGCACCGACCAATGCCTGGCGCGGGGAGGGAAGCTGGCCGGGCGTTCAGGCGGCGCCGTGGCAATCAAAGTCGCCAAGGAGAATCACGACATGCGCTTCGACATCCCCTGCATCGGGCTCCAGACGGTCCAGACGTGCGCCACGGCGGGCATCGCCGTGCTGGCGTTCGAGGGTGGGCGCAGCCTTCTGCTCGAGTCCGAGGAAGTCGAGAAACTCGCCCGGGCGCACAAGCTGACGGTGTTGGCGCTGTGAACCGGGTCTCATCGGTGTTCCATCTGTGTTCCGACCCGAATCTGTGTGGAGCCCCTCACTGATTCAGTGCGGAGAGAGTTCCCCACACCGATTCAGGCCGGAACACAGATTGCCAGGGGGGGCAAACCGGCTCCCCCGTCAGCGGCGGAGGCGCTTATGCTTCCTGAGCCGGTCACTTCTTGAATTTGCGGACGTACACGATGAGGTCTTTGATCTCCTGATCGCTGAGCAGCGCGGCGTAGCCCCTCATCCGGTTCTTGCCTTCCTTTGTGATCTTGAAGGCTTCCTCGTCCTTGAATGAGGCCTGGACTTTCGGGTTGGTATAGTCCTTGGCCTTGAGCCTCTTGCCCGCCGAAGTCTGGCCTTTGCCGTCCTCGCCGTGGCATTTGGCGCAGTGCTTGGTCCAATTCACTTTGACATCCGCCGCTTCGATCGAAGCAGTGCCGGCAATCAGCAGCCCCATCGTCAACCAGAGTGTGATCTTCATCGCTTTCCCGAACAACTAAGAGAATCCCTGACCCCGTCAACTCAGCAGACAAACCTGACTGCTCTGCAACACGCTTCACCGGTCAAGGATACTCAACAGACGGCTTGCCGGCTCGGGCTATTCAGATGCGACAGTTGCGATTTGGAGGGGCAGGGGAAGTGGTGAGATTCAACGATCTCATGCGGATCGGACTTCGCAACCAAGAACGCTCAACGTCCAACGCTCAACGTCCAACGCTCAACCATCAACCTGCAAAGCTCGAACAAGGCTGTCGGCTGGACAAAGGACCGAGATGGCTCTAGCATCCCCTTCGATGCGGATCGTGGGGGGAATGGCTGGCGGACGGCTGCTGGGCGTGCCGAAGGGTTTGGCTGTGCGGCCGACGCCGGACCTGGTGAAGCAGGCTGTGTTCAACAGTCTGGGCGATCGGGTCGCGGGCGCCCAGGTGCTCGAGTTGTTCGCCGGCTCGGGCGCGCTCGGTCTCGAATGCCTCAGCCGCGGCGCGCTCCGCGTCGTGGCGGTCGAGAAAGCCGGGCGTCATGCGGCGATGATCCGCAGGAATCTCGATGCGACCGGCCTGCCCGCGGGACGATTCGAGATGCGCACCCAGGACGCCTTCGCTGCGATCGCCCAGCTTCGCGCCGCGGGCGAGGCATTTGATCTGATCCTGGCCGATCCGCCCTTCGGCGAGAAGAACGTGGGCCGTCGTTCGCAGTCCTTGTCGCAACAGCTCCTCGATGATGCCGACCTCCCCCATCTGGTTGCGTCCGGCGGTCTGCTGGTGCTGGGCCATGCGAGCCGCGACACGCTGGCCCTCTCGGCGCCGTGGGCCGACTTGAAAGTGCTGCGGCATGGCGATTCGGTGATGCGCTTTCTGCGTCCGGCGGTCTGAACGAAACCTGCACTGTCGCATCATGTCTATGACACGTTCCCGTCGCTCTCTGATTCACACCATCATCCCACTTGCTCTCGTTGCCATGACCACTCATGCCGGCTCGACCATGAGTTACGACCCGGCGGCATCGCCTGCGCTCCAGGCAATCGTCGACCGGGCTGTGGGCACCGCGCTGGCGCAGTCCAGCGAGCCGAAGATCGAGACGAACCAGCTCGCGGTGACGCTGGTCGACCTGCGCGATCCCGACAGGCCGGTTCAAGCCAGTTGCCGCGGACAGGAGATGATCTACCCCGCCAGTGTGATCAAGCTGTTCTACCTGGTCGCGGCGCACCAATGGCTCGAAGAGGGCAGGCTCGAGGACACCGCCGAACTCCGTCGCGCGATGCGCGACATGATCGTCGAGTCCTACAACGAAGCGACTCATTACATCGTCGATCTGCTGACGGGCACGACCAGCGGTCCCGAGCTGCCTCCGGGCGAACTCGTGTCGTGGTTCCAGAAGCGCGACGCGGTCAACCGTTACTTTGCGTCCCTTGGCTACACTCGCATCAACGCCAACAAGAAACCGTGGTGCGAGGGCCCGTACGGACGCGAGACCCAGGCGATCAAGGCGTTCGATCCAAAGCGGAACGCCCTGACCACGGACGCAACGGCGCGACTGTTAGTCGAGATTGTCACCGGAAGGGCCGTCTCGGCGGCGCGTTGCAGGCAGATGCTCGAATTGATGAAGCGGGATCCCCGGCCCGATTCGAAGGACTCCGACAGCCAGGCGAAGTTCACCGGTCCTGCCCTTCCGCCG
The DNA here is from genome assembly GCA_035389025.1 of Verrucomicrobiota bacterium. Taxonomy (GTDB): domain Bacteria; phylum Verrucomicrobiota; class Verrucomicrobiia; order Limisphaerales; family J093; genus MWFF01. The sequence continues at coordinate 801 of DAOOQY010000398.1, read as the reverse complement.
GGCGCTCGGCTCTGGTCAAAAGCCGGGTGGACGAGCGAGACCCGCCACGACGCCGCCTGTATCGAGCTGCCAGACGGCCACAAGTTCGTGCTGGTCACATTCACGGTTGGCCACTCGAACGAGCCGGGCATCATTCACACCGTTGCGCGCGAAGTGATCCGCGGGCTGCAGGAATCCGAGCCACCTTTTCGATGAACATGGGGTTTGGGAGGGCCGAGCTCCGCGAGACCCTGACTGTGGAAGCTGACCGTCTCGATCCAGGGACTCTCCCGCGGCGGCGCATGCGCGCCAAGCTCAGGCGATCTCTTCAGGAGATATCCTGAGTTGCTCCTGGGAGCAGCACTGTTGTGGTTGTACACGTCCTTGGGGCGGTGTTCTGTGTCGCCCCGCAGAGCTTGGCGCCGAAGTCGCGAAGCGTGTGATAGCGGCGGTTTGCTGCCGCTTTCTGGGGACGTTCTCTTCCACATTCCGATATCAAAGCGGTGCTGAAGCACACGCACTCCAGACGCTTCGCGCTGTCGAGCACGCTCATGCCCAGGCAGCCTCGGTAAAAACTCCAAATCTCAGCCACATGAGGTTGACGCGTATGCGCTGCTGCGGGACCACCGCATCACCGACGCACCGACGCACCGACGCACCGACGCACTCTCCCCCCCATCTCCGATCTCCCATCTCCGACCGAGTCACGGTGCATCGACATCGAACCCCAGTTCGCGGAACCGCTGGAGTTTGTAGATGAGGGCGCGTCGGCTGATGCCGAGGGCTTTGGCCGTTTCGGTGCGGTTATGACCGTGTTTGCGC
>DAOOQY010000397.1:0-4777 GCA_035389025.1 Verrucomicrobiota bacterium | reverse complement strand
CTTTCACCGTCCCGATTTGAACCACAGAGGCACAGAGCGCGCAGAGAAAACCAATTCCCGGCTCAGCTTCAACCAGCCTTCTCTGTGTGCTCTGCGTCTCTGTGGTGAATCCCCCCATCTCCCATCTCCGATCTCCCATCTCCGGCCTGAACGGTTGGCCCTGGATTTCGGCAGCCTTTCCGGCTAAGCTGCGGTCCATGTTCGATTCGCTGACGAGCAAGCTGCAGGATGTCTTCCGCGACCTGCGCGGATTGGGCCGCATTTCGGAGACGAATGTGTCCGAATCGCTGCGCGATGTGCGTTTGGCGCTCTTGGACGCCGATGTGAATTTCAAAGTGGCCCGCGACTTCATCGAGCGGATCAGGGAGAAGGCGATCGGGCAGGAAGTGATTCGGAGCATTCAGCCGGGCCAACAGATCATCAAGATCATCCACGACGAACTGGTGGCGCTGCTCGGGTCCGAAAACGCGAGCCTCGATCTGGGCGGTTCGCCCGCCTGCATTCTGATGGTGGGTCTCCACGGATCGGGCAAGACAACTTCGAGCGGCAAGCTTGCGCGGATGCTCGAGAAGCAGGGCCGCGCGCCTCTGCTGGTTGCCGCCGACGTCTACCGACCCGCGGCCATGGACCAACTGGCCACTCTCGGCGGGCAACTGGGCCTGCCGGTGTTCGTCCGGAAGGAGGAAAAGGACGTGGTGCGCATTGCGCGGGAGGCGCTTGTTTTCGCCGAGGCCAATCAGCGCAATGTGCTGATCTTCGACACCGCCGGACGCCTCCAGATCGATGAACCGCTGGTCCAGGAACTGGTCCGGCTGCGCGACGAGGTGCATCCGCGCGAGATTCTGCTGGTCCTGGACGCCGCCACGGGCCAGGAAGCCGTCAATGTGGCCACACATTTCGACCAGGCCCTTGGCATGACGGGCGCCGTTCTGACAAAACTCGATGGCGACGCCCGGGGCGGCGCGGCGCTGAGCTTCAAGGCCGTGGTGGGCAAGCCGATCAAGCTCATGGGCGTGGGCGAAAAACTCGAGGATTTCGAGCCGTTCCACCCCGAGCGCATGGCCCAACGCATCCTGGGCATGGGCGACGTCGTCAGCCTGGTCGAGAAAGCGGCCGAGGCGGTCGATGCCGAAGAGGCCATGCGCATCGAGGAACGGATGCGTAAGGGCCAGTTCACTCTCCAGGATTTCCTCGATCAACTCCGACAGATGAAGAAACTGGGGCCGATCGAGAACATTGTCGGCCTGTTGCCCGGCGGCGGCGACATGCTCAAGGGCGCGGATTTGGCCAAGGGCGAGCGCGACTTCCGGCGCATGGAGGGTATCATCTGCAGCATGACACCCCAGGAACGGCGCAATCCGAACATCCTCAATGCTAAACGCCGCGTGCGCATCGCCAACGGCAGCGGCGTCAAGGTGTCCGAGGTGAACAACCTGCTCAACCGGTTCAACCAGATGCAGCAGATGATGAAGAAAATGGGCAAGTTCAAAAAGATGATGGCGCGCATGGGCGGCGCGCCCTTGCCCGGAATGTTCCCGCGTTAGAAGTCCGGACCCGGTCAGCCTCCGCCGACTCGAGCCACGGCGGCCTGCAGCCGCAGAAGGTCGGGGGTGGAGTTGACGCCGCGCACCACCACGCCTGTATCGAGGTCTTGGTCGGTGGTCAGGAAACGCCATTTCCAGACCTCGGCATGCCCATCGGCAAAAGACAATTCGCCGGCCTTGCCGTGCCGGATCGTCGGCGAGTTCTGCCAACTCAGAACACCCGGGCTCTTGGTCGCAAAGTACCCATCGTCGATGGTCAGGTAACTCTCCTCGATGAAGACAAACGCCTCGGAGGGCGACGGCACCGTGATGTCGGTCATCTTCTTGCGGGCGGGATAGAGGACCGGACCGGACGGGTTCAGCACCCAGTCTTCGGAGGTTTGCCCTCCCATGCGACCGCACATCGAGTAGCTGCGAACCCGGCGCTTGCCGCGCAGGGCCGACGCGATGTCAGCCGGCATCTTCGTATCAACGGGACACCGATAAATCTCGGGCGAACTGTTGTAGGGATAGAGCTTGCCGTTGATGATATCGAGCACGTTGGTCGCGCCGGGCATGGCACTCACTCCGCCGCCGATCCAGGCGTTGGTGTCGCCCAGAGAGTTGAGGGCCAATGTGTCGTTGTGATCGCCGGCGTACATGGTCCAGGCGAGTGTCAACTGCTTGAGGTTGCTCAGGCAATTGATGTTGTGCGCCTTGGCTTTGGCTCGGGCCAGCGCCGGCAACAACATCCCCGCCAGAATCGCAATGATGGCAATCACCACCAACAGCTCGATCAAAGTGAAACCAGCCCGCATTCGAGGGCGGACAGGCAGACCTGAGGTTGATGCGCGCATAGAATTGTCTCGTCTACAGGTTGTTTTGACCAGTTTTGAAGGCACCGTAAGACTCCCGTCCGCTGTCGTCAAGCACCCTGGTTGATCATCGAGCATTGAACGTTGAGCGTTGAACGTTGAACGTTGAGCGTTTCTGTTTTTTCCCCCCTCATCGGTCCGAGACGATGCCGGGCTGGGAGATGTCCGGGCTAACCCATCGCGCGCCCGATCGAGTTCCACCACGCATCGTACAGTTCGCTCAGAGCCCAACTCCACTCGCCCCGAGCGGTCCGCACCGTCAACCGGTCCCCCCCAACCCATCCCAAATGCAATGCGGGCACGCCAAGCAACCGCGCCCGTTCGAGGACCTTGGCGACATGCAAACGATGGGTGGTGATGACCACGCGGTTCTGCGTCTCGCCGAAAAGCAGCGCATCGAGACGAATCGGGGGCGCCCCCGTCGAGCCTTCCGCCGCTCCGCTGGCCGCCGCAACGGACGACAGATCAACGGATGCTCCCATGAGACGCGGGGTTTCGCGGACAACCTGTTGGCTGACGCAGCATTCGGCCAGGCAAACAGCCAGCCCGCCCTCGCTGCAATCGTGGGCGCTCTTGACCGACCCGGAGCAAATCAGGCCGCGCAACGCATCGTGCAGCGTTTGGGCGGCCCGGAGATCGCAGCGGGGCGGACGTCCATTCTTCTGGCCGTGCACAACCTGAAGAAAGGCGCTGCCGCCCAACCCTTGCAGCGGATCGGCGGCATCGCACGGCTCTCCCAACAGAATGACCGCGTCGTCCTCGTCCTTGAACCATTGGGTGGTGATGTGCTCGGGCTGATCGATCAACCCCACCATCGCAATGGTCGGCGTCGGGTCCACAGGTCCGTCGGGGACCTGGTTGTACAGGCTGCAGTTGCCGCCGGTGATCGGGGTTTGGAAGATGCGACATGCCTCGCCCAATCCGCGGACGCTCTCGCGCAGTTGCCAGAACAACCCGGGATCGCGCGGATTGGCCGCATTGAGATTGTCGGTCACTCCCACCGGACGCGCCCCCGAGCACGCCAGGTTGCGCGCCGCCTCGGCCACAGCGATCTTCCCGCCTTCATACGGATCGAGGAAGACATAGGTCCCATTGCAGTCGACGGTGAGAGCGACGAGCTTCTCAGGCACGGACGCCGCCGGAGCCGGCCCTGCGCACTCCGCCCCGGCGGGCAGAGGCGGGACCGAGTCGGCCTTGATCCGGATCACCGCAGCGTCGCTGCCCGGGCAAACGATCGAGCCGTCGCGGACCATGTGATCGTACTGGCGATAGACCCAGTTCTTGGACGCGATGGTCGGCCACGACAGCAGCGAGATCAGTTGCGGCGCCGGACCGGCGGTGTCCGGGATGCCATCGAGCGTGAAAGCGCGCACAGAATCGAGGTAGCGGGGCTCCCGGGCCTCGCGTTCGTACACGGGCGATTCGTCCGCGATCTGTCGCGCCGGGATGTCGGCCACAACGTGCCCCTGCCTCCGAACCACCATGCGCCCGGTGTCGGTGACCGTCCCGATCTCCGCCCAGGGCAAATCCCACTTGTCGAAGATGCGCTTGACCTCGGCGTCGCGACCCTGCCGTACGATGATCAGCATGCGCTCCTGCGATTCACTGAGCATGATCTCGTACGGCGTCATGTTCGGAGCGCGCTGAGGGACCTTGGTCAGTTCGATCTCGATGCCCGTGCCCGCGCGGGCGGCTGTCTCGCACGTCGAGCAGGTCAGCCCCGCCGCGCCCATGTCCTGGATGCCGGCCACGGCGCCGGTGGCCAGCAACTCGAGACAGGCCTCGCAGACCAGCTTCTCCATGAAAGGATCGCCCACCTGCACCGCCCCCCGCTGCTGTTCGGCCGATTCCTCGGTCAGGTCTTGCGACGCAAACGCCGCCCCAGCCAAACCATCCCGACCCGTGGCGGGTCCGACATAGAACACCGGGTTGCCCACCCCGCTGGCGCGTCCGCGGGCGATTTGCTCGTGGCGCAGCACCCCGAGGCAGAAGACGTTCACAAGCGGATTGCCCTCGTACGACTTGTCGAAGTAAATCTCGCCGGCAACCGTCGGAATTCCGAAGCAGTTTCCGTAATGCGCAATGCCGCCGACCACGCCGCGGAAAAGACGGCGCACCTCCGGATTCGAGAGTTCGCCGAACCGCAGCGAATCCATCGCGCAGACCGGCCGGGCGCCCATCGTGAAAATGTCGCGGATGATGCCTCCGACACCGGTGGCGGCGCCCTGGAACGGCTCGACCGCGCTGGGATGGTTGTGCGACTCGATCTTGAAGGCGATCGCCAATCCGTCCCCGATGTCGAGGATGCCCGCGTTTTCCTCGCCGGCGCCCACCAGGACCGCCGGAGATCGAGTGGGGAGGGTTCGAAGGAGCGGTCGC
>DAOOQY010000396.1:0-4792 GCA_035389025.1 Verrucomicrobiota bacterium | reverse complement strand
CCGTTCTCATCGGCGATGGATTGGGCGAAGCCTCAACCCTGCGCTTGGTGGGAGCGGAGAACAAGCTTCTCGCCAACCGCTCAGTGATGGGCACCTTGTGGATCGAGGGCACGGTGAACTGGGGGGCGGCCAAGCTGACGGTCGAGCCGGGCGCTGAAAACCGGGGCGTAATCCACCTGGAAACCAGCTCGAACGATGCTTGGGACCGCGGTTCGCGCGTGGATTGTGGTGTGGCTGGCCTCGTGAACGCCGCTGGTGGTGTCATCCGCGCCGTGGCTGGAGCCGGCGATCAGCGTCATATCACCGGACGCGTGATCAACCGCGGACGGATCGAGGCGGAGGCGGAAACGGAATTCGTCGGCACCCTCGATGCCGCTGGCGGGATTTGCGCGGGCGCGCTGCTCATCCACGACTCGGACATCCTGGTGACGGGTTCGCCTCCCGAGCCGACATCTCTCCTGCTCGAAGGCGGCGCCAACCGGCTCCTGACGGGCAACCTGCCGAACACCGAGTTGTGGCTGCGCGGCAACACGCGTTTTGGCGCGGCGGTGGTGACGGTTGTGGGGAGCGTAACCAACGAAGGCGTCATTCGTCTCGACACGACCGGCATCGACTATCGCCAACAGGGATCCCAACTGGTCGCCGAGGCCGGTGTCCTTCACAACGGGCCGGGCGGCACGCTCCGGCTTGCGGCGGGCGTTGGGGGCCCGCGGAGCGTGACGGCAGCGCTTGTGAACGACGGCACCGTCGAGTTCGACATCGCGGGCAGCGTGGGCTCGAGTCGGGCGCGTCACGCGAACCGCGGCACCCTGCGCCTCAATGGCGTCACGGCCACGTTCAGCGGATTGACATTCGAGAATGAAACGGCGGGTCGGATCACAGGCACCGGGACGCTCAATGTGTCCGCGCTTCGTTTCTCGAACGGCGGCACGCTCGCCCCAGGCGCGCCCATTGGCCTTCTGGCCCTGACCGGCATTCTCGTTCAGAATCCCGCAGGCGTCGTCGAGATCGACCTCGCGGGTTCCGAGAGCGGCCCGGTCCACGACCGACTGGCTGTCAGCGATGAGGCGTGCCTCGAGGGCCTGCTGCGACTCGAACGATTGGAGGGTTTCGTGCCCGAGTTGGGAAGTTCGTTTGCGGTGGTGACGCACACAGCGCCGTACGGGCGGTTCCGTCAGGTCGAGGGGACCGCCGTGGGCGATGAGCTGAGATTCGACGTCACTTATCAGCCGACGCAGGTCATGATCGAGACCGTCTCCGCATCGACCGCGAACGAACAGGCTCCGACAATCGTGCGGCAACCGGCCAGCCAGGAGGTGGTTCAGGGCCGTCCGGCGTGGTTCGGTGTGACGGTCAATGGGGCCACCCCGCTCGGTTACCAGTGGCAGCTCAACGAAATTGACCTGCCGGGCGCCACCGGCAGCGTGCTGCACCTGCCCGCTGTCTCGAGTGCCGACGCCGGCGCATATCGCGTCCTGGTCGAGAATGCCTACGGTTCGGTGACGAGCGCTCCAGCAACCCTCGTGGTGCAGCAGTCGATCGGAACATTCGTGGCGCTGGCCGAGGCGGGCGCTGCGGAATTGCCCGTGGTGCCCGGCGACGGCGTCCGCATCGAGGTCTTCAACGACATCGGTGGCGGCCAGACTCCGGCCCCGGCCCATCTCGACGGAGTCGAACCAGACGGCACGACCTTGAGTCCTTTCATCGATTTCCCGCGTCCGGGCGCCACGGTGGCGGTGGGAACCAGTTTCAACCGGTTCTTTGCCGAGACCACCACGCCGCCCGAGCAGGTGAGCGGACTGAGCGCCGCCAACTTCATCTTGCGGCACCATTTCCACCTCCGGGTTTCGCGCGATCTGGACCTCGACACCGACACGCCGGCCATCGACGTCCAACTCGGGGTTGGCAGCGACGACGGTTTCCACCTGGCTGTCGGTTCGGTGTTCATCGGCTCGGCCGGAGACCGAGGCTTTGCATACACTTATCGGACGGTGTCGTTCGAGGAGGAGGGGCTGTATCCGGTCACCTTGCTGTTTGCTGCCAATACAGCCGGTTCAAGCGGTCTCGAGTTTGCATGGGAGACCGCAGTTCACGGGACAGTCATCGTGCCTCAGTCCGTTCTCTATCGATCTCCCACGCCCGGGCAACACCTGATCACGTTCGAGGAACTGCCGGCCGGAACGGTCATCAGCAACCAATTCGCGGGGGAAGGGATTCTCTTCGAGACCGTGAGCGGCAATCCGCAGGTGACCGCCGATCGGCCGGACAAGTTCGTGCCGATCTCGCCGCCCCACGTCTATGCCGACGTTACGCTCGAAGCCGCCGCTCCCATCGAGATCGAACTCCGCTTCGTCGAGCCGGCCACCGGACGCTCCGCGACGGTCGATTTCCTCAGCTTCTTTGTCATCGACGCCGAGGAGACGGGCGCGGAGGTGACAGCCTTCGATCCCACGGGCGCGGAGGTGTTCCGGCAGGAGTATCACGGCGGCGGCGCGGCTCAGGAACAAGTGCGGATCGAAGCGCCCCGTCTGTTCCGGGTGCGCGTGCATCTCGGTGAAGGGGCGGACACGGCCGCCGTCGACCACGTCACGTTCGGCGCGCCTCAACCAATCGCGGACCAGTCTTTTCGGATTGCCATCGGAGACGGCGTGATCCGAGACATTCCGGAGCCGGGGGCCGGCGTTCTCGAATTTGCCGGCGAGATCGACGAATACACCTTCGCCACCGTCGCCGGCCAGCCCGTGTTCTTCGATGACCACGACAGCTCGACACGCCGGCTTTTCTGGGAGCTCTACAGTCCCGAGAACACACTTCTGTTCCGAGATCGGCTCGATGGAAGCGATCCCGGAGCGTTCGTGCCCGACCGGACCGGCGACTGCCGCATCCTTGTTCTGGGTGAAAACCCGGCCAGCGACACCGGCACCTATGCTTTCAAGCTCTGGAGCGAGATGCCGTCCATCCAACGTCATCCGTCGAGTCTGACCGTCTATGTGGGGCAGGATGCGACGTTCTCGGTGTTGGCAGAGAGCGGCCTCCCGCTGACCTACCAGTGGCGATTGAATGGCGCCGATCTTCCGGGGGCGACACAGCCGGTGTTGACCTTGTCGCGTGTCCGCCCGGATCAGGCGGGCTCCTACTCAGTCCGGGTCAGCAACGCCGTGGGACCCGTCGAAAGCGAGCCGGCCATGCTCACAGTCGACAGCAACGTCGCTGACCTGGCCGTCCTGGGGATCAGGGGGCCCGCGACCGGCAGACCCGGCGAGTTGGTGGAACTGACATGGGCGGTGACCAACACGGGAATCGCCGCCGCCGTGGCGCCCTGGACCGAGACGATCCTGTTGTCCGGCGACGACGTTCCCGGGAACGACCAGGTCGTCGCCCTATTCGAGGCCCGTGACACGCTGCCTGCCGGCATGGGGCGCGTGCGGACTCACCAGGTCACGATTCCTCGCCTGGGGGCGGCGGGCACTCTCTGGTTCCTGGTCCGTGTCGACAGCGGGAATCAGGTGCCCGAATCGGATGAATCCGACAACGTGGCCGTCGCAATCGAGCCGATCGCGGTCACGCCGGTGCTGACCCTCCAGTTGAGCCGCGACACTGTCGCCGAAGAATCCAGCGTGCAGGCGTCACTGAGCCGAAACGGAAACCTGGCCTCGCCGTTGGCGGTTGCACTGACGGCCAGCGACACCAGCGAAATCAACGTCCCTGCCGAGGCGGTGATTCCGTCCGGACGCGAGACGGTGTGGTTCACGGTCAGCGCGCTGTCGGATGGCGTCGTGGACGGCGATCAGCCGGTGGTGGTCGAAGCCGCTGCAAACGGCTACCTGGGGGCCCAAGCGAACCTTGTGGTGCGCGATGTGGATGTGCCGCGCCTCGCGCTGACTCTGGCGGACACGAACCTTGTCGAAGGCGACTCCCTGCGCGCGACCCTCGCGTTGACGCCTCCCATGGGGCGGGACTTGACCGTGACGATCGAGTCTTCGAATCCGGATCAACTGACAGCGCCCGGTTCCGCACTTATCTTGGCCGGTCAGAGGAGCGCGGAGTTCAACCTTGAGGCGATCGATGACGCGTGGCTCGAAGCCACGGCGTGTTACACCCTCAGCGCCTTTGCGCCAGGGCTCTCTCCGGTCGCGGCCACGGTGTGCGTGATCGACCACGACGCGCCTGCCCTGGCTTTCGAGGTCGCGCGTCCGTCCGTCAGCGAGGCGGACGGCCCGTTGGCCACCACCGCCACCCTCACCCGCGATCCTCGCGGCGCCATCCCAATCCAGTTCGAACTCGAATCGAGTGATCGGTCCGAGATTCTGGTCCCCCCCGCCGTCACGATCCCTGCGGGCGCCGCTGCATCGAGCTTCCCGGTCAGCGCCGTCGACGACACGCTTGTGGATGGCGCCCAAACGGTCCAAATCCGCGCTTTCCTTCTCGAAACCGCCTCGGGCAGACGGTTGGGTCCGCCCCTCGTGGTGCCGATCGATGTCACAGACAACGAGGCCCCAGGCCTGACACTGACTCTGGATCGCGATTGGGTGCCCGAGGGACTCGCCCCCGCCGCCGCCGGCACGGTCTCGCGCAATCCCGTGACCGAGACCGCGCTCGAAGTCCAGCTCGCCGCGGACCGCCCCGCTGAGGCCGCGGTTCCGGCTGCAATCGTCATCCCCGCCGGCCAGGCCAGCGCCACGTTCGAAATCGTGAGCCTCGATGACGAGGTGGCCGACGGGAACCAAAACGTCGTCATCACCGCCCAGGCGCCCGGGCTAGGCCGCATCTTCTCCGACTCGGGGCTGGGCTA
>DAOOQY010000395.1:0-4817 GCA_035389025.1 Verrucomicrobiota bacterium | reverse complement strand
AGCGTCCCCGAGGGCTGAATGCCAGACAGTATTCGCATGCCCCGACGCTAACAGAGCCGCACGGGCCGACGCAAGCGGGGGCCGCCTTCCCACAGCGCGATGCCTGGGTCCAAGAATCTGCCTGTGAACACAGCGGGCTCCGAATCGTGGGAACACAGGAGATTCGCCGCTCGCGCAGAATGCTCTTCTGTCGGCTCCGACTCTGACGTATCGTGGCCGCGGATCATGAAGAAGCCGCTGCGGGCACTGATTATCGAGGACTCGGAGTTTGACGCGGTGTTGCTGGTCAACCAACTGCGATTGGGCCAGTACGACGTCGCGTGGCGGCGGGTCGACACGGCCGAGGCGATGAGCCGGGCCCTGGTCGAGCAGCCCTGGGACATCGTTTACTCCGACCATCAAATGCCTCAGTTCAGCGCGCCCGAGGCGCTCGAGTTGCTGCAGCGCACCGGCCTCGACTTGCCATTCATCATCGTCTCGGGCGGCATCGGCGAGGCCACCGCCGTCGCGCTGATGAAGGCGGGCGCCCATGATTTCCTGACAAAGGGCCAGCTCGGGCGGTTGGTGCCGGCCACGGAACGCGAACTCCGCGACGCGGCCAACCGGGCCGCGCGACGCCAGGCCGAACAGCAGATGCGCGAAAACGAAATGCGCTACCGTCTGCTCTGGCAATACTCGCCCGATGCCATTCTGATGGCGGACGCCGCGGGGACCATCGGCTTCGTCAATCCCGCTGTCCGGACGGTGTTCGGCTACACCCCTGAAGAACTGCTCGGGCAACCGGTCTCGCGTCTGCTCGGGGCCGAGGCCGACCTTCCGCCCCCGGCGGGGCCGGAGGCTGCGGAAACCGACGCGGATTCGGCGCCGATGCGGGAGTCGGTCTGCCGTCACAAGGATGGACACGAGATCACTGTCGAGGTCGGATTCAGCGCGCTCGAGTGGCAGGGCCGGTCCTGGCGCGTCGCCTTCATGCGCGACATCACCGCGCGCCGCCACGCCGAGAGCGCCTTGCGGGCCCGCAACGAGGAGTTCCGCGTCGCCCGGGAGATTCAGCGCCGGCTCTTCCCGGAGCAGCCGCCGGTCGTCCCCGGTTGTGACATTGCCGGCTCCTCGTTCCCAGCGGACGAAGCGGGCGGGGACTATTTTGACTACATCGCGATGCCCGAGGCGGGTCTCGGGATTGTGGTGGGGGATGTCGCCGGGCACGGCATGGGACCGGCGCTCATCATGGCGGAGACGCGGGCCTACCTGCGCATTGTGGCGTTCAATCACCAGCGCCCGTGCGAGGCGTTGACGCGGGCCAATCGGGTGCTGGCCGACGATCTGGGCGAGAGCGACCGGTTCGTGACGGTGTTCTTCGCGAGAATCGATGCCGCGACGCGCACCCTGCTCTACAGCAGCGCCGGGCATCCGGCGGCGTATCTTCTCGATGCATCCGGTGGACTGAAACGGCGATTGGCACGCACCGGCCCGGCTCTGGGCCTGGACGAAGACACCCGGTACCAGGATGCCCCCGGCGTCACGCTCGATGCCGGCGATCTCCTGGTGGTGTTAACCGACGGTGTCACCGAGGCCGCCGACGCCCAGGGGAGCCTCTTCGGCGCGGACCGTGTCCTTGATGTTGTCCGGTCCCACCAGCACCTGCCCGCCCAGGTGATCGTCAAGGCCCTGTGCGCGGCGACGCGCGCGTTTGCCGACGGCGGTCGGCAGACCGATGATGTCACCGTGCTGGTGGTGAAGGCACTGCCCGATTCCGTCGTTGACGGACGGCTCGGTGCTTTCTAGGTTTACATGCAACCGGCGAGTGCAGGCCCCGAAGGCGTTTCGGGGTCTTTTTCGTGCTGCCCGACACAATTCACAGGACTATGGCAAACACAATTCTAATTGGGGCCCAGTGGGGCGACGAGGGCAAAGGCAAGATCATCGACGTGCTGACCGAGGAGGCCGACATTGTGGTGCGGACCCAGGGTGGCAACAACGCCGGCCACACCGTGTTCATCGGCGCACAGAAATACGTGCTGCACCTGATCCCGTCGGGCATCCTGCGTCCGCGCAAGACGTGCGTCATCGCCAACGGCGTCGTGGTCGATCCGATTGCCCTGGTCGAGGAGATCGACGGCCTCAAGAAGCTGGGGGTCAAGGCGGCCAACAACCTGTTCATCAGCGAGACCGCCCATGTGGTTCTGCCCTATCACCGCGACATCGATGCCCAGCGCGAGGTTCGCAAGGGCCAGCAGAAGATCGGCACCACAAAGCGGGGAATCGGGCCGGCTTACGCCGACAAGATGGCCCGAACCGGCTTGCGGATGATCGACCTGATCGACCCGGACCGGTTCGAGGCCCTTTTGCGCGACCGGCTCAAAGAGAACAACGAGGTGCTCAAGGCCCTTGGAGCCAAGCCCCTGTCCTTCAAGAGCGTCCACGCCTCATACCGCGCGGCGGGCGATCGGCTGCGTCCCTACGTGACCAACACCGTGGTCATGCTCAATGAAGCCATCCGACGCGGCCAGAACCTGCTCTTCGAGGGGGCGCAAGGCACGTTCCTGGACATCGACCACGGCACCTACCCGTTCGTCACATCTTCGAACACGACGGCCGGAGGCGCGTGCACCGGCTCGGGCGTGCCGCCGCACCGCATGGACAGGGTGGTCGGCGTGATGAAAGCCTACACCACGCGCGTCGGCGAAGGCCCGCTGCCGACCGAAAGCCAGGACATCGCCGATATGTTGCACGCCATGGGCCGTGAGTTCGGCGCCACAACCGGCCGCCCGCGGCGTTGCGGCTGGTTTGACGCGGTGGCCACCCGCCACGCCTGCATGGTCAACGGCGTCGACGACCTCGCCATCACCAACATCGACGGCCTCGATACCGTCCAAACCATCCGGGTCTGTGTCGCCTACCGGGTCGGCGGGGCCACCTACGATCATGTGCCCAACGACGCCCAACTCCTGGCCCGGTGCCAGCCGGTCTACGCCGATTTTCCAGGCTGGTTGACCCCCACGGTCAAGGCCACGACCTGGAAAGCGCTCCCGCCCAAGACCCGCCAGTACCTCAAAGCCCTGGCCGAATTGTCCGGCGCCCAACTCCTCATCGCCTCAGTCGGCCCGGCGCGCGACCAGACCATCGTCGTCCGCAAATGAGCTCGGGCCCGGCTCACCTCAGCGCGTTCAGCGCGGCCTCCTCGCCCACGCATGTCGCCATCATCATGGACGGCAACGGGCGCTGGGCCAAGGAACGCCACCTGCCGCGCATCGAGGGACACCGCAACGGCGTCGAGTCGGTGCGGGCCGTGGTGCGCGCCGCGGGTGAAGTCGGCATCAAGTACCTGACTCTCTACGCGTTCTCCGTCGAAAACTGGAATCGGCCCAAGGACGAAGTCGACATGCTGATGAAGTACCTGGCGCGGTTCCTCAAGAGCGAGATCGGGGAATTGAACCGCAACAACGTGCGCCTCGAAGTCATCGGCCAGACCTATCGCCTGCCCGAGTTCGTTCAACAGCAAATCGACCGCACCCGGGCCGCCCTCAGCAAAAACAACGGCCTCACGCTCATCCTGGCCCTCAGCTATGGCGGACGCACCGAGATCGTCGAGGCCATGCGCAATATCGCCCGCCAAGTCAAAGACGGCGGGATCGAACCCGCCGAAATCAACGAGCAGGTCGTCTCCCAGAACCTCTACACCCGGAGCTACCCGGACCCGGACCTCGTGATCCGGACCAGCGGCGAGTTGCGCGTCAGCAATTTCCTCCTCTGGCAAATCTCGTACGCCGAATTCGTGGTCACCCCCACACTCTGGCCCGATTTCCGCAAGCCCCAGTTCCTGGCCGCCCTCGAAGAATACGCACGCAGACACCGCCGGTTCGGCGGCGTCTGAGATCGGAGATCGAAGATCGGAGATGGGAGTTCGGAGGGCGGTGCGTCAGTGCGTCGGTGCGTCAGTGCGTCAGTGCGCCGGTGCGCCGGCTTGCAGCCGGCTTGAGGCGTGCGGGGGCCGGAGATGGGAGATCGGGGTTCGGGGGAGCGGGACTGCATTCATTGGCGAGGCGGGGACGAAAGGGTCATTCGCCGAGATTCCTGCGCAGCAGGGCATTGAGCCGCCGCGGCGACAGGACGGTGATCGTCTTGCCTTTGACCCCGATGAGACCCTGCTGGCGGAACTTCGCGAGGGTGCGCGAGAAAGTCTCGCTCACGGTGCCCAACTCGGCGGCGAGCACGCGCTTGGTCACCGGGATTTCGATGCGACAGGGCGTCTGGCCCCGGGGGTCCGGACACCGTTTCACCAGCCAGTGGGCCAGCCGGGTCTCGACATCCTTCAGCGTCAAATCGTCCAGCAGACCGACGAGGGCCCGCAGGTGCTGGCTCATGGCGCCGAGCATGCGCAGCGCCAACTCCGGATGCCGCCGCAGGAGGGAGACGAACTCCTGCTTCTGCACCAGCAAGACCTGGCTGGACTCGACCGCCCGCCCGTCGGCCGGATAGCCGCTTTCGGTGGCCAGGGTGGCCTCGGCGAATGACTCGCCCGAGTGAAAGACGCGAATGACCTGTTCCTTCCCCGTCGTGCTGACGCGGTGGACGTTGATGGCACCCTGCTGCACGATGTAGAAACCGCGCGCAGGTTCGCCCTCATGAAACAAATAGTCGCCCTTGGCCAACCGCTTCGACACCGTGATGTCGGCGATGGTTCGCAAATCCGAGGGCGGCAGGTCCGCAAACAAGCGGCAGGCGCGCAGGGTGTTGATGATCGCCGCCCGCTTGAGTTCAACAAGACCGGACGCATTCATCCGGGTCTTCAAGAAACCTCGAGGCGCAGGAAGTTG
>DAOOQY010000394.1:0-4823 GCA_035389025.1 Verrucomicrobiota bacterium | reverse complement strand
TCCCCCAGTCAATCTGCGTTCCGGCCCGAATCTGTGTGGAGCCCCTCACCGATTCAATGCACGACACGGATCGCGCAGATCCGTGGGTTGCGGCCGTCTGCTTCGCACAGGCCATGATCTCACGCCAAGACGCAAAGCCGCCAAGGCCGGACAGGGTGGGGCAGTTGTCTTTGCGCCTTCGCGTCTTTGCGTGAATCATAGCCCCAATTCCAGGAGCAGCCCCAACTAGCCCGCATATTTCACACCCCGATGGTGCACAGGGCACTGAGACTTCGCAAGAGGACTGCTATGCGGGCTCGAGTTACACCGAGCGGCTCCAGTCTTCGATGGCCGCGCGCATCTGGTCGAAGGCTCGGACGCGCGGTGTCACGAACCGCGGGGTGAACCAGGGAAATGTCCCGACCAGGTCATTGACGACCAGGATTTGGCCGTCGCAGTCGGGTCCGGACCCGATGCCGATGGTCGGGATGGCCACCGCGCGGGTGACTTCGAGGGCGACGGCCGGCCAGACCAGTTCGAGCACCACGGCAAAAGCCCCCGCCTCGGCCAGGAAGCGCGCGTCTTCGAGCAGGGCCTCGCGTTCCTGCTCGCGTTTGCCCTTGATGTGATAGCCGCCTTCTTCGAGGACATGCTGCGGCAGCATGCCGAGGTGGCCAAGGAACGGAATCCCTTCGGCCACAAGCGCCCGCACCTGATCCGCGATGGACAGCCCTCCCTCGGCCTTGACGGCCTCCGCCCCTGCGGCCACGAGCCGGCGGGCATTGACGACGGCCTCCGCGGGCGTGCGGTAGCTCCGGGAGGGCAGGTCGGCCGCGAGCAGGGCTTTGGGGCGGGCCCGCGCGGCGGCGCGGGTGTGATGTTCCATTTCTTCCATGGTCACCGCGGTGGTGTCCGGGTAGCCCAGGACAACCATTCCGAGCGAATCCCCGACGAGGATGAGCGGGATGCCGGCTTCGTCCAGCAGACGGGCGGTCGGGTAATCGTAGGCGGTCAGGGCCGGGATTCGTGCCCCGCCTTTGCGGGCCCGCAACTGATCGGCAGTGATCTTCGAGATATCCACAGACCAAACATGCGTCCTCAGAAGAAGGGAACAAGCGGAAAATCAGATTCGGAATGCCAGGATTGCTTTGAAGTCCTGTCATCCAGCAATTACGCTTCGGCCATGCATTTGGCCCACCTGCGTTTGCGCGATTTCCGCAACTACGCCCGGCTGGATGCGGATTTTCCGCCCGGTTTCCACCTGCTTTTGGGGAACAACGCCCAGGGCAAGACCAACATTCTCGAGGCGATCTACCTGCTGGCCACCCTGCGCTCGTTTCGCGGCGTCGGGGGCGCGCAGATGGTGCGGCACGGCCAGAAAGGGTACTTCGTTGGCGCCTCGGTCGTCGGCCAGGGCACGCGGGAGATCAAGCTGTACTGGTCGGCGTCCGAGCGGCGGATCAGCCTCAACGGCCAGCCGATCCGCCGTTTGACAGATTACCTCGGCGCGGTGCGGGCGGTGGTGTTCTGCACCGAGGACCAGCAATTGGTGAAGGGGCCCGGAAGCCGGCGGCGGCGGTTTCTCGATCTTCTGCTGTCGCAGACAGCGCCGGCGTATCTGCCGCTGCTGCAGCGCTACCTCAGGGCCCTGCGCTCGCGCAATGCCCTGCTCAAACAGCGTGTGCCGGACGAAGCCGCCCTGGACAGCTTCACCCAAGAGGTCGTGGCGGCGGGCAACGAGATCATGCGATGGCGACGGGAACTCACGCCGCGCCTCTCTCCCCTGGTGCGGCTTGCGTATCGCCAAATCTCGAACGGCGCGGAGAATCTCAGGCTCGATTATCAGCCGAGCGCGAAGGCGGATTTCGCGGTCGAACTGGCCCAGGCGCGCTCTCGGGAGCGCATCTTCCGAACCACTGTCTGCGGCCCGCATCGCGACGATCTGCGGCTGTTGCTCGACGAGAAGCCAGTTGCCCAATTCGGCAGCGAGGGACAGAAGCGCACCCTGGCCATCGCCCTCAAGATGGCCCAGGCCGAGTATGTGACGGGTCTTCACGGCGCCCCGCCCATCCTGGTGATCGACGACGTGATGGGTGAGTTGGACGCGAAGCGGCGCAGCGGCCTCTTGCCGTTGATCGAGCGGTCGCACCAGGCAAGCAGCCAGGTGTTCATGACGTGCACGGAGGAGAACTGGCCGCGCGAGCTCGGCCGGCAGCTTCATCGCTGGGAGGTGCGCGCGGGCATGCTGATCCCGATCGAGGACTCGATCGGGGGTTCGATGTGAGGTTGGGAGAGACTTGGGGGTGGGCTCGCGTCGCCCTTGCCCAGAAAAGGGTCGGCGCGCATACTCGACGGATGCTCGATGTCAAACGGATTCGGGATCAGCGGGACGTGGTGCGGGAACGCCTGGCCAGCCGGGGCGCCGGTGACGAGGCCAAGGTCGATCAGGCGCTCGAGGCGGACGCGCAGCGGCGTCAACTCTTGGCGGAAGTCGAGACGCTCAAGTCGCAGCGCAACCGTGTGTCGAAGGAAATCGGCGCCCTGATGGGGCAGCGCAAGCTGGCCGAGGCCGAGACGCGCAAGGCCGAGACGCGGCAGATCGGCGACCGGATTGCCGAGTTGGACGGGAAGGTCGCGGCGCTCGAGGAGGCGCGAGATCAGGTTCTTCTGCGGCTGCCGAATCTTCCCCACGAGAGCGTGCCGGTTGGCCGGACGGCCGAGGACAACGTCGTCGTTCGGATGTGGGGAGAGAAGCCGGTGTCGACATTTCCCCTCCTGCCGCACTTGGACCTCTGCAGCCGGCTCAAGCTGGTCGATTTCGGCCGCGGCGCGAAGCTGTCGGGGAGCGGTTTTTTGCTCTACACGGGCTGGGGCGCGCGACTCGAACGGGCGATGATCTCGTTTCTTCTGGACCTGCACACCGGCCAGCACGGGTACACCGAGGTCTCGCCGCCGTACCTGATCGGGCGGGACTGCATGGTGGGAGTCGGGCAGTTCCCGAAATTCGAGGATCAGGCCTACGCGGTGCAGGAGGGATTGGACAGTTCGACTCTGGGCAGACTCTACCTCCTGCCGACGGCCGAGGCGCCGGTTGCCAACATCCATCGGGAAGAGATTCTCCTGGAGGCCCAGCTTCCGATCCGGTACGTGGCCTACAGCCCGTGCTTCCGGGCGGAGGCGGGTGCGGCGGGCGTGGGGACGCGCGGGATGATCCGAGTGCACCAGTTCGACAAAGTCGAACTGATCAAGATTGTGCGGCCGGAGGATGGCTACGCGGAGCACGAGAAGATGGTGGCGGATGCGGAGCGGGTTCTGCAACTGCTGGGGCTGCATTATCGGGTTGTGCTGTTGTGCACGGGCGACATGGGATTCGCCAGTGCCAAGACCTATGATCTCGAGGTCTGGGCTCCCGGTCAGGGCCAGTACCTCGAAGTGTCAAGCTGCTCGAACTGCGAGGACTTCCAGGCGCGGCGGATGAACTGCCGGTACAAGCTGGCCGACGGCGGCAATCGGTTCCCGCACATCCTCAACGGCAGCGGAACTGCCCTGGCCCGCCTCTTTGTCGCGCTGATCGAGACGCACCAGCAGGCGGACGGTTCGGTTTTGATTCCCGAGCCGTTGCGCCCCTACCTGGGCGCGGACCGTCTGCCCCTGCCGGCGTGCTGCCCATGAGGATTCTACTGGCGAGCAGCGAAATCTTCCCGTACTCGAAGAGCGGGGGCCTGGCGGACATGGTGGCGGCGCTGGCCAAGTCCCTGGCCGCGGCGGGACACCAGGTCGGGGTGGTCACGCCGCTCTACGTCGGCATTCGCGAACGTTTTCACGGATTGCATCCGTTCGACTGGCGGATGCAGTTGCCGCTGGGAGGCAACCTCGTGAGCGCGTCGGTCTGGGTGGCCGAGCCGGCGGCGAACCTCACCCTTTACTTCATCGATCAGCCCGGCTTTTTCCGGCGTCCCGGGCTCTATGGGACGCCGCAGGGTGAGTTTGCGGACAACGCGGATCGGTTTGTTTTTTTTGCGAAATGCGTCGCGCACCTGGCTCGGTATTTGCCCTGGAGTCCGCAGGTCGTTCATGTGAACGACTGGCACACGGCGCTCACCCCCCTGCTGATCAGGCATCAGGCCTTGACCGATGGATGGGCCGCGCCGCCGGCCACGTGCCTCACCATCCACAACCTGGCCTACCAGGGGGTCTACCCGGCCCAGACGTTCGCGCTGTCCAATCTCCCCTGGTCCCATTTCACCGCGGACGGCGCCGAATTCCACGGACGCTTCAACTGCCTCAAGACCGGCCTCGTCTCGAGCGACGCGATCACGACCGTGAGCCCGAGCTACGCCGGGGAGATTCAGACTCCCGAGCACGGGTGCGGTCTCGACGGCGTTTTGCGCCTCCGAGCCGGCGCCCTGACCGGGATCCTCAACGGGGTCGATTACGACGAATGGCGGACTACGGGCAACAGGTTTCTGGCGGCGCCGTACGAGGCCGACGATCTCTCAGGGAAGGACGCGAACAAGGTCGCCTTGCAGCGCGAGATGGGCCTTCCGGCGATGCCCGCCACACCGTTGTTCGGGATGGTGACGCGGCTGGTGCATCAGAAGGGGATCGACCTTGCCCTGGGCGCGCTGGAGGAGATGCTGGCTGGCGATCTCCAGTTCGTCCTGCTGGGGAGCGGCATAGTCGAGTTCCAGGAGGCGTTTCTCGAACTCGAAGAGCGCCATCCGCTCAAGGCGGCGATTCGGCTCGGTTACAATCACGCCCTCGCCCACCGCATCGAGGCCGGCTGCGACTTCTTCCTGATGCCTTCGCAATTCGAGCCCAGCGGCCTGAATCAGATGTACAGC
>DAOOQY010000393.1:0-4854 GCA_035389025.1 Verrucomicrobiota bacterium | reverse complement strand
CCACAGCCCGGATATGAGACCCCGCGAAGCCTTATGAAATATCCGGGCTAGCGCGCATGAGTGTACCTTTCGATGACATCGGCTCCGCGTTCCACAGAAGTTGGTGAGAAATGCGCGCTAGCGCGATCCAAGGCGACGCTCGAGAAACTGGCTTGGCTTTGCCCGACGCTGCCGTAACGTGATTCCTCGTGCTGCGTCGCGATCTTCTATGCCCTGTTGGCCGGGCCGCTTTCGGCCTGGCACTGCTTTGCTCCTGGCTGGCCGCTTGCTCCGCCAGCACCACGCTGTTGCCGCCGGCGGGGCAGGGGAGGTTTCTCCGCGGGTTGGCCGAGGCTTCGTCGCCGGACACAGCGGCCTGGCGCCAGCCGGCATTCGACGATCGGGATTGGGAGGTCGGGCAATTCCCCCTCTTCCACGGTCTGGCGCTGGGCGGGACGCGACTGTCGGACATGCCGGGCCGGTACACATCGGTCTATGTGCGGCAGTACTTCGTGGTGGAAGACCCGGCGGAGATCGTGCGGTTGGAGTTGGGCGCCGTCTGCGACGGGGGATACGCGGCTTGGATCAACGGCCAGGAGGTGCGTCGATCGAATGTCCGGACCGGCGATTTGACATTCGATGACACGGCGTTGTTCGAGATGGCGGACCCGGTCCTGTTCGAAGCCGAGGAGTTCGAGCCCTGGCGCGGGCTGCTGGTGGCGGGGACCAATGTTCTCGCGTTGCAGGCCTTTTCGAGTTCGCGCGCCGACGATGCGGATTTCGTGTTTGATGCCTCGCTCGCGGCCTCGCTCGACGAGGATTTGCCGGTCATCGACGCGGTCGAACCGCCGCCCGGGAGCGTGCTTCGCGCATTGCATTCGATCGAGGTCCAGTTCAGCGAGCCGGTCCAGGGTGTCGACGCGGCGGACTTGCTGGTGAACGGCAATCCGGCGATCGAGGTTGTCGAAGTCGTGCCGGGCGATTTCCTGTTCACCGTCGAGCCGCCGGGCGACGGACTGGCGGTGGTGGCCTGGCGGGCCGACCATGGCATTACGGACGCCGTTGGCGCGCTTCATCCGTTCGTTGCCCAGGGGTGGTCCTACCTCGTCGACGCTGCGTCGCCGTCGCCTGCCCTGGTGCTTTCGGAGTTCATGGCGGACAACAAGCGGACGCTCAACGACGAGGACGGCGACAGTTCCGATTGGATCGAGGTTCACAACTCGGGCATCGACACGGCGAGCCTGGCGGGCTGGTTTCTCACCGACGACCCGGCGAACCTCACAAAGTGGTGCTTTCCGGAAATCGAACTGGTTGCCGGTGGCTATCGGGTGGTGTTTGCATCCGGCAAGGACCGCGCCAATCCGGCGGCCAAGCTCCACACAAACTTCAAACTCGATGCCGAGGGCGGCTTTCTGGCCCTGGTCGACCCCGCCGGCCAGGTCGTTTCGGAATTCGGCGCGGCCTATCCCCGGCAGGTGACAGACGTTTCCTACGGCCGGGTGTTGGGCGAGGGCCATGCCTTGGGTTACTTCACCAAACCCACGCCGGGCGCCCCGAATGTCTCGAGCGGACCCGGCTTTGCGCCCGAGGTGCAGTTCTCGCGCGCGGGCGGCGCGTTCACCAACGCGTTCTCGTTGTCGCTCTCGTCGAGTTTGAGCGGCGTCCTGATCCGTTACACACTCGATGGCAACCTGCCGACCAACGGCTCGACCCTCTACGAAGGGCCGATTGCGGTCACCAACAGCCTCCAGGTGCGCGCTCGGGCTTTTGCCGACGGCCTGCTGCCGGGCCCGCCGCGGAGCGAGGCCTACGTCCTGTTGGCGGCCAATCTCTTCGGCTTCACTTCGGACCTCCCCGTGCTGGTGTTGCACTCCCAGGGGAAAGGGGCGCCCAACTCGACCCGATTGAACTTCGCCCAAGTGTGCGTGTTCGAGCCGAAGTCCGGACTCACCCGGCTGACCGATGAACCGACGCTGAATCTGCGCGCCGGCGTGCAAATCCGCGGTTCGAGCACGGAGGGCTTGGCCAAATCGAGTTACAAGCTCGAACTGTGGGACGAGTTTGGAATGGACCAGAAGCACCCGCTGCTCGGATTGCCGGCGGAGTCGGATTGGGTCCTCTATGCGCCCAATCAGTTCGAGCCGGTGCTGATTCACAACCCATTCATCCATCAGATCAGCCGCGACATGGGCCGGTACTCACCGCGGACGCGCTTTGTCGAGGTCTACTTCAACCGCGGCAAAGGCCCGATGACATCCACGCATTACGCCGGCATCTATGTGCTCGAAGAGAAGATCAAGATCGGTCCGGAACGGCTGGCGATTGACGAACTGGAACCCGAGAACCTCACTGCGCCGTCCGTGACAGGCGGCTATCTGCTCAAGATCGATCGGTTGGACCCGGGCGATGTCGGTCTGGCGGCCGGCGGGGTGACTCTGGCCCACGTCGATCCGAAGGAGCGGGAGATTCGATTGGCCCAGCGCCGTCCTCAACAGAATTATATTCGGGACTATATCAACGCGTTCTACAAGGCCCTGACGGCCACCAACTGGCTCGATGCGCATCTGGGCTATCGCGCTTACATCGACGTCGATGCCGCCATCGACTACCATGTGCTCGAAGTGCTCAGCGGCAACGTCGATGCCCTCGTCCTGAGCGCCTATCTCCACAAACCCCGCAACGGCAAGATCACCTTCGGTCCGCATTGGGACTTCGATCGCGCCCTGGGCTCGACCGACGGGCGGGATTCCAATCCGCGTCTCTGGGCGACGGGTCCGTTCTTCTCCGCGGGGTGGTGGAATCGGATGTTCACCGACAAGGATTTCTGGCAGCGCTGGGTGGATCGCTGGCAGGAACTGCGCGAGTCGCATTTCGCCCTGACCAACCTTCATGGCCTGATCGATCGGTTCGCCGCCGAGGTCCGCCAGGCACAGCCCCGCGAGTTCGCGAAATGGCGGATCGGGCTGCGCGGCGGTTCCTACGAGAGCGAAGTTCGATTGATGAAGAACTGGCTTTCGAATCGGATCGATTTCATCGATCGCCAACTCACTCAGCCGCCTCGATTCAGCCGGCTGGGCGGTTCGATTGCCCCGGGCTTCGTCTTGCAGATCACCAGCCCGCCCAATGCCTCGGTCTACTACACCCTGAACGGTTCCGACCCGAGACTCTCGACCGGCGGCGTGTCGGCCAGCGCCCTCAGATACACAGGCCCAATCACCCTCGATCGCAACGCACGCGTGGTTGCGCGCGCTCACGACCCGGCCAAGAAACAAACCGGCGGTCCCCCCGCTGTCTCGTCCACGCCGTGGTCCCGCCCGGTCGCCGCCACCTTCGTGGTGTCCACGCCGCGCCTGGTGATTACGGAGATCATGTTTCACCCCGAACCGCCGCCCGCAGGCGACCCCGCTCTCGAAGACGAGTTCGAGTACATCGAGTTGTCGAACCAGGGGCCCTCGGCCATCAATCTCCCCGGTTTCCGTCTGACCAACGGCGTCGAGTTCGTCTTCACGTCCGCCAGCGCCGTGACCCGGTTGGCTCCGGGAGAGCGGGTTCTGGTGGTCAAGAACCGGGACGCCTTCCTGCGTCGCTACCCCGGCACAACCCGGATCGCCGGCGAATTCGCAGGAACACTCCACAACGCCTCGGACCGGCTCACGCTCTTGGGACCGCTCGAGGAGCCGATCAGCGATTTCGTCTACCACGATGCCTGGGCCGCACTGGCTGACGGATTCGGTTTCGCCCTGGTTCTTGCCGACGAAACGACGGACCCGGTGGATTTGGACGAGGCCCGCCTGTGGCGATTGAGCGCGACAGTGGGCGGATCGCCCGGCGCGTCCGACCCGGCGCCGCCAGCATTGCCTGCGATTTGGATTCAGGAGGTGCTCAGCAACACCAGTCCGCCCGAACAGGACGCCATCGAGATATCGAACCCCACTCGAGCGCCGGTCGACATCTCGGGATGGTATCTGAGCGACGATTTCCGCACGCCGCACAAGTATCGTTTCCCGCAGGGCACCATCCTGCCGCCGAGCGGCTTGTGGCTCGTGACCGAGGACGCGTTCAACGCACCCGGCCCCGGCGCCTTCGGCTTGAGCGCCACCGGCGATGAAGTCTACGTGTTCTCGGCCGATGCCGAGGGGCGGCTCACCGGTTACATGCACGGCTTCGAGTTCGGACCCGCCGATCCGCACATGAGCTTCGGATTGTACGCGCAGGGCGGCGATCGCCAGGTCTTTGTCGAGCAGATCAAGCCCACCCTGGGCCGCCCGAACCGCGGACCGCGAGTCGGCCCCGTCGTGATCAGCGAGATTATGTACGCCCCCGCGACGGCTCCGTCGGGCGGGCTCGGTGAGGAGTTTGTCGAACTGCGCAACCTCACCGGCGAACCCGTGCCGCTCTTCGATCCGGCGCGGCCCGAGGCGACCTGGCGCTTGAGCGATGCTGTGGATTTGGTTTTCCCGCCCGGTCTCATCCTGCCTCCCCATGCACACATCGTCGCGGTCGGTTTCGATCCCGATCGCGATCTTGGGCGGCTCCTGGCTTTTCGGCAGCAGTATCACGCGCGCGACGATCTGGTCTTGACGGGTCCCTGGCAAGGGCGCCTGGACAACGCCAGCCAACCGCTGCGTCTTTTGCGTCCCGGGCAGCCGCGATCCGGCGGGTCCTCCGGGTTCGAGACGCCGTATCTGCTGGTCGAGCAGGTGCGTTACCTCGCGTCAGCGCCTTGGCCTGCCGAGGCAAACGGAACCGGTCGCTCGCTTGCGCGGCGCTTTGACGCCGCGTACGCGGACGAGCCGGGGAATTGGCATGCTGTCGTGCCAAGCCCCGGCGCGCAGGACACCGATGGCGATGGCTTGCCTGACGATTGGGAACTGG
>DAOOQY010000392.1:0-4871 GCA_035389025.1 Verrucomicrobiota bacterium | reverse complement strand
CGGGACAGGTCATTCGCCTACTCACCCGTCCCGTCCGACTTTAGAGCAGCCCTGTTGTTGTGCGCGTGCACGAAGATTTTTGTGGCGCTTTGCGGTTTGTCTGATAGATTCACGCGCCTTTCGCCGGGAACCGCTGGTGCCGGCGTGAGTTAACCAATTGCGAATCATCACTTTGACCGATTCTTTGGCGTGACTGCGAAAAAGCGTACGAAGAAGAAGACTGCAGCGCCGGCCAGCAGCAAAGGCCGAGCGGTGGGCACAGCCAGCGCGGCATCGATCCTCGGGATCGAACCCGTCGTGCAGACCGGGAAGGGCCTCCTTGGGGTTCGGCCCGAGTGGCAGAAGTACTACAGCCACCTGGTTGACTTGCGGGATCGTCTGCGCCGGCAGATGAGCGGGCTCGCCAAGGAATCCGCCGAGGAAATGGACAGTTTCAGTCTGCACATGGCGGATTCGGGAACGGACAATTTCGACCGGGATTTTGCCTTGAGCCTGCTCTCGTCGGATCAGGATGCCGTGTACGAGATCGAGGAGGCGCTCAAGCGCATCCAGCGGGGAACGTACGGGGTCTGCGAACTGACGGGAAAGAACATTCCGAAGGCGCGACTCGAGGCGATTCCCTGGACTCGCTTCACGGTCGAGGCCCAAGCCCAGCTCGAACGCGAGGGCGCCCTGCGCCAGCGGCGACTTGGTGCCCTGGGCACGATCGACACGGTCGGCCCCGCCGAGATCGAAGAGGAAGCCGACGAGGAAGAGAAGTCGTCAAAAGAGAAGGAATAGAGAAGGAAGAGCCGACGCATATGCCGCGAGAACTTGTCACAATCGAGTGCACTGAAGCGCGAAAAGAGGGGAAGCCCCCGTCCCGTTATACCACCACCCGGAACAAGAAGACGCAAACTGAGAAGGTCGAGTTGAAGAAGTACAATCGCTTTCTCAGGCGCCACACCCTTCACCGGGAAATCAAGTGATATCTTAATATGCCACGCAAGACACATCTCGAACGGCCTTCAGGCGGACGCGGCGGACGCGGCGGACGCGGCGGACGCACGCGCGGCGGGACGCGCGAGGCGCGGGTTCCGCGCCCCAAGCCGAAGATCGATTTCACTGCCGACTCTCTGGACTACCGGAACGTCAATCTGTTGAAGCAGTTTGTGACTGATGCCGGACGCATCCTGCCGCGCAAGTACACGGGGCTGCCGGCGCACTATCAGCGCCGACTCACCCTCTCGATCAAGCGGGCTCGACAGATGCTGCTGATGAAGTAGCTGGAAGGCCTGCTGGGATGGTCCGGGGCTGCCTTTCGGGCGTGTTTCCCGTGGCGTATTGCGATGGGCCGTGGCGGGCGGTGCGGTCGGGTGGGGCAGGGGCGGCTTGCGCGAGTGCTTGGGAGGGGTTGAGCGCGGGCGGCGGCGGGAGCGTGCGCGCGGGGCCTGGGGTGTGGAGAGGACAGCGGCGTGGAAGCAATTTGATCGTGTCCGGATGCATGTGGACAAGAGCGGGCGCTCCTCTTTGAACGATGCATTTCGCCGGGCAGTCGCCTGCGAAACAGACCGAGTGAGCCATGAGCAACGGCAAGAGTAGAGCGGCGGCGGGTGGCGGAAAGCCGTCGCAAGCGCCCGTCAGTTCGGGCGCGTCCAAGGACCGCCCGGCGTCGATTCCCCCTCGAGCGTCTCTTTTTCGGAGAGTGGACTGGGTGACGTTCGGGGTGACGACGCTGATCACGCTGGTGGCGTATCTCTGGACGCTGGCGCCGGACCTGACGCTCGAGGACTCCGGCGAGTTGGCGGTTGGATCCTACTACGCGGGCGTGCCGCACGCCCCGGGCTATCCGATCTGGACGATTTACTCGTGGTTGTTCACGGTCCTGCTGCCGTTTTCCAACGTGGCGTGGCGGGTGGCGGTGTCCTCGGCCGTGGCGGCGGCGTTTGCCAACGGGCTGTTGGGGCTGATCGTGTCGCGCGGCAGCAGCATGATGATCGAGAGCATCGAGGAGTTGCGGACCATCGAGCGCCGTTGGGAGAACGCCCTCTGCCTGGTTTCCGGATTCACCGCCGCGATTCTGATCGGCTTCAACGGCTTCATGTGGAGCCAGGCGGTGATTGTCGAAGTGTACACGCTGAGCGTTTTGTCGCTCATGGGGGTGCTGGTCTGCCTGCTGCACTGGACCTACGCGCCCGACCAGCGGCGCTACCTCTATATCGCGTCCTTCCTGTTCGGCATCTGTTTCAACAATCACCAGACGCTGATCGTGGCCGCGATGGGCCTCGAAGTCGCGATTGCGGCGATCAACCCGAAGCTGGGGCGGGACGCGTTTTTCATCAACGTGGTTTTCTTCCTGGCCGGTCTCGTGCTCAAGAGCATGGGCGTGTTGACGAGCTTCGATCAGAATGCGCCCCTGTACTTCATCTACATCGCGGTTGGCGTGGGCTCGATCGCCGCGTGGGTTTACCTGACCTACCAGACCAACTCGATGCTGACCGAGTGGAAGTCAGTGCTCATCACCCTGGGCGCGTGGCTGTTGGGCGCGGCGTTTTACTTCTACATGCCGATCGCGTCGGCGACCAACCCGCCGATGAACTGGGGCTACCCGCGCACGTTCGACGGGTTCATCCACGCTTTCACCCGCGGCCAGTACGAGAAGACGAATCCCAGCAACATCTTTGCCGATCCGTTCCGTTTTCTGCTGCAGTTGAAGATGTATTTCGAGGGGGCGATCGACGAGTTTCATCTGGTGTATCTGTTGCTGGCGATCGTGCCCCTCGTCTTCTTCGTCCGCATGCAGAAGCGCGAGCGGGCGTGGATTGTGGGCAACACGGCCGTGTACGCCTGTCTGGCCTTTCTGCTGTTGATCCTGCTCAATCCCCTCGTGGACCGGCAGAGCCGCGATCTGACGCGGGTCTTCTTCACGGCCTCTCACGTCACCATTGCCATGTTCCTGGGGTACGGACTGACCCTGTTGGGGGCGTATCTGGTGACCCACTACCAACAGACCCGCCCCTATGCTCTGTATGGCGCGGCCGTGGCGGCGGCGGTCAGCCTGTATTCGCTGGCCGCCCGGGTGCAGGAGGTGTACGGGCATCTGGCCGGCGAGCACAGCGGGATCGGTTTGCTCTTTCATGGGTTGGGCCAGGCCTTTCGCCACCCCAGTCTCACCGCGCCCGTGCACGCCATCTATGCCGCGCTGTTTGTCCTGATCGTGGCGCTGGTGTTTCTGGGCGGCGTCCTTCTGCACCGCACCCGTCTGCGTCCTGAATTCGCGCTGGCCTGTTTTGCGGTGATGCCGTTTTTCGCCCCTCTGTCGCACTGGGCCGCCAACGAGCAGCGCGGCCACCTGTTCGGGTACTGGTTTGGGCATGACATGTTCGAGCCGCCCTTCGGGCTTTACCCGTCGATGACCCCCAACGCCGTGCTGTACGGGGGAACGGACCCCGGACGCTTCTGTCCGACCTACATGATTTTCTGCGAGAGCTTCATCAAGTCCGAGCAGCGGAGGAATCCGGCATTCGATCGGCGCGACGTCTATATCATCACACAGAACGCTCTCGCCGACGGCACCTACCTCAACTACATCCGGGCGCATTACAACCGGAGCGCCCAGATCGATCCGCCTTTCCTGCGCGACGCGGTTCTCTATTTGCAGACCATTGCGATGGGCAAGAGGGAGGCGGAGAAGCGGTTGAACGGGCAGGTGTACCGCATGAACGGGCTCGCCAGGAGCGTCGGCAGCCTCACCAATCTCGTGGCCCCATTCGACCGGCTGATTATGAATTTCGGGCGCAAGGTCGAAGAGCGCCGGCGCCGGGAGGGGGTGTATCCGCCCAAGGAGATTCAGAGCGCGACGGTCGAGGATTCGCAGAAGGCATTCCAGGATTACATTGTGGATGCGCAGCGGCGCTACTATCACGACACTCAATACCCGAACGAGCCCAAGCAGATTCGCCTCGGCGAGATCGTGAATTTCACGCCTGACGGCCGGGTGCAGGTGGCGGGGCAGGTGGCCGTGATGGCGATCAACGGTCTGCTCACCAAGGTCATTTTCGACAAGAACCCGACCAACGAGTTTTACGTCGAAGAGAGTTTTCCTCTCGAGTGGATGTTTCCTCATCTGACCCCGTACGGGATCATCATGAAGATCAACCGGCAACCGGTGCCGGAGTTGACGGAGGAGATGCTCGAGACGGACCACAGGTTCTGGTCGCAGTATGCCGATCGGCTGTGCGGCAACTGGATCACCTACGACACGCCCATCCGGGACATCTGCGAGTATGCGGAGCGGGTCTACTTGCGGGGGAACCTGCGGGGATTCACCGGAGACCCCCGGTTCGTCCGGGACAACGATGCGCAGAAGGCCTTCTCGAAATTGCGCAACTCGATCGCCGGCCTCTACGCGTGGCGGCTCGGTCCGGAGTGTCCCGAGCATCTTCGCCCGAAGACCGCCGCCGCGCGCGACCGCGTGATCAAGGAAGTCGACTTCGCGTTCAAACAGGCGTTTGCGTTCTGTCCGTACAGTCCCGAGACCGTCACTCGCTACGCCACGCTGTTGGCGAGTCTCGGCCGGGTGGACGACGCCCTGCTTGTCGCCGAGACGTCGCGGCAGTTCGACCCGGAGAGTCCGTTTGCTGCGAGCCTGGTCAACCAACTGCGCCAGATGAAGGAAGGTCTCTCGTCCCTGAGCCAGCTCCAGGGCCAGATTGACATCCTGGACGCACAGTACCGAACGAACACGAACAGCATCCAGGCGGCGTTCAATCTGGTGGCCGCGCACCTCCAACTCCAGCAGACCAATCCGGCGTTCAGCGTTCTGGATGAGATCGCCGCCCGCCCCAACGCCGATGTCGGGGCGCTCCTCTCGGTGGCCCGCGCCTACGTCG
>DAOOQY010000391.1:0-4876 GCA_035389025.1 Verrucomicrobiota bacterium | reverse complement strand
CCATAATTTGATTGAGCGACGCGGGTGAGTGGTGTCAGATGGGACGAATCTCGTCTGCGCGCACGACGAGAGGAACGGGCGATGCGCGCGCTGGGGCGTGAAATGGGTCGCAAAAACGCGCCGATGCGCCGTCCGGCGGGGCGCGAGCGGCATTCCGGGATGACGACAACACAAGAGAGCCAGACCGACGAGCGGGGCGAGTTCCGGCGGGAATTCGCCCGTGTTTGGCGGCAGATGTCCGACAAGGGGCTCCTCCTGAGTCTGGCGGCCGCATGGTTTGCCCTGTTCCACTTCCTGGGCAACTCGACTTTTGGCTACGTCGACAGTCCTTCCCTGTTCGGCTGGCTCTGGGGCGCGTACAGTTCGAGTTCGTTTCCCGGCGGGCCAATTGTGAAGCTGCTCAACGCCGACGACGGATACTGTGTCCTGATCCCGTTCCTGGTGCTTGGTCTGTTTTGGTCGAGGCGTCAGCAATGGCTGGCAATTCGCCGGGAGACGTGGTGGCCGGGCCTGGTCGGGCTGGCGTTGGCCACGATGCTGCACGTGTTGGGCTACCTGGTGCAGCAGCCCCGGGTTTCGCTTCTGGCGTTTCTGGGGGGCGGGTACGCGCTGATCGCGCTGGTCTGGGGGTGGCGGTTTGCCGCCGGCGTGTTCTTCCCCTATGTGCTGCTTGTCTTTTGTGTTCCCCTCGGCACGGTCAGCGATCCGATCACCGTCCCGCTCCGGCAGGTCTCGACGGATGTATCGGTGGCGATTGTGCGGGATGTGTTGGGCATACCGGTGATTCAGCAGGGGGTGCAGATCAGCGATCCGCGCGGGGCTTACACGTACGAAGTCGCCGCGGCATGCAGCGGTATTCGGAGCCTGATTGCCCTGTTCGCCCTGGCCACCATTTACGGATTTCTGACATTCACGCGCCTCTGGAAACGTCTGCTGGTGATCCTGCTCGTTGTTCCCCTGACCCTGGCGGGCAACATCCTGCGGCTGGTCTGCATCGTGATCGCGTCCGAGGCCTTCGGACAGAGCGCGGGGGAGTTCGTGCACGATTGGTTCGGATTCGTCACGTTCGGACTCGCGCTTCTGGTGCTCTTCGGTGTCGGGAACTGGCTGCGCGAGCCGGCGTCGGCCCGGGTTCCGGGAGGATTGCCCCAAGTCGTATGAAGGCGCGCCAATGCATCCTTTTCGCCCTGGCCCTGGCGGTGATTGTGGGCGGCGGCGCCCTTCTGGTGCGGCTCAAGTCGGTCCAGCGGCTTGGGGCGCCGGGGATCAAGGTCAGCCCGATCGAGGGGAGCGACCGGCTCCGGATCGAGTTGCCGGAGCGCGTGCCGCTCTACGAGTCGACGGGCATGGAGCCGACGCGCGCCGAGCTCGACATGTTGCCTGAGGATACGACGTTTGCCAGGCGTCTGTATCGTGCCGCCGACGGATTTCAGATCATGATGAACGTCGTGATGATGGGAACCGACCGCACGAGCATCCACAAGCCGGAGTTCTGTTTGACGGCGCAGGGATGGCGGATCGAGCGGCAGGAGACCGACGTCTTGCCGGTCTATCGGCCGCATCGGTACGATCTCCCGGTCCAGCGTTACACGACCAAGGCGGAGTGGGAGCAGGAAGGGGGGCGCCGAGGGCCCTGGAGCGGTGTGTACGTCTTCTGGTTTGTGGCTGAAAACAAGCTGACCGCCAGCCATTGGGTGCGGGTGGGATGGATCACGCGCGAACTGCTCACGCGCGGCGTGCTGCCGCGGTGGGCCTACATCGGCTGCTTCGCCGCCTGTCCGCCGGGACAGGAGGAGGCGACCTTCCGGCGGATGCGGCAGTTTCTGACCGCCTCGGTGCCCGATTTTCAGACTGCCGTGCCGCCTGTTCTGGCGGGGGGAAGCGCGGAGCGTTAGCGAGGAAGCCTCATGTTGAGCCGCCACACACGTCTTCGAACTCAGCTCCAGATCGTGCTGGACGCGGTTCTTTTTGGGCTGAGCCTGTACCTGGCTCATCTGTTGCGCACGCATTGGCGCCTCGAAGTGTTCGGCGGGACCAAGGACATCCAGAGTATCGAGTCCTATGTGTGGCTGTTTCCGCTCGTGATGGTCGGCGGGCCGTTCCTGCTCAGGTCGATCGGTTTCTACAACCGTCCCTTTCTGCCGTCGCGCCGGCTGACGGCGTGGCAGTTGATCAAGGGCTGCGTGTACGCGACTATTGGCTTGATCATCGTGATTTTCGTGGTGCGGCAGGGGGGTGAGATTGGCCGCTCCGTCATCATTCTCTTCGGGCTGATCAGTTTCGGGGTCATCTCGATCAAGGAGGAGGCCGTTCTGCAGTGGCGCACGGGGCGTTTGGGGGGCGCCCCGCTCGAGATGCGACTGATCCTGGTGGGAACGACCGAGGATACGGCACGCTTGCGGCAGGAGCTTTCGCGCAGTCAGCGCGAGGAGTTAAACATTGTGGCGCAATTGAGCATCAACGAACGCCCCGTCAGCGACCTGGTCGAGCTCATGCACGTGCATTCGGCCAACGGCGTGGTCCTGACGGCCAAGCACACCTACCTGGGCCAAATCGAGCAGGCGATCGAGCTGTGCGAGCGCGAAGGCGTCGAGGTCTGGTTGCTCGCCGACTTTTTCAAGACCCAGATTTCCCGCACGGGTGTGGATGATTTCTACGGACGTCCCATGCTCGTGTTCCGTTCCGGGCCCGACACCTCCTGGCCCCTGGCGGTCAAGAGGCTCATCGATTTCTGGGGGTCGCTCCTGCTCCTGGTCCTGCTGGGAATCCCGATGCTCTTGGTCGGCCTGATCATCAAGCTCGGCTCCCCAGGCCCCGCCCTGTTTCGACAGCAACGCAGCGGGCTCAACGGGCGGCCGTTCACAATGCTGAAATTCCGATCGATGGTGACCGACGCCGAGCAGCGCAAGCAGGAGTTGGCGTTGCTCAACGAAATGAGCGGCCCGGTCTTCAAAGTCACGAATGATCCCCGCGTGACACGGGTGGGGCGTTTGATCCGCAAGTGGAGCATCGACGAACTGCCGCAGCTCATCAACGTGCTCCGGGGCGAGATGAGCCTGGTGGGCCCGCGCCCCCTGCCGGTTGCCGAAGTCGCCCGGTTCGACGACCTGGCCCACCGGCGGCGCCTGAGCGTGCGGCCGGGGCTCACCTGTCTTTGGCAGGTGAACGGGCGCAACGAGGTCCGGGATTTCCGGGATTGGGTGCGGCTGGATCTCGAGTATATCGACAACTGGTCGCTCTGGCTGGACATCAAGATTCTGCTTCGGACCATACCCGCGGTTCTGACCGCCGCGGGTGCAAAATGACCATGCAGCCGACTTTTGTGTTTGACCGGCTTGATCATTTCCAGTAACCACAGCGCGCTTTCTCGGTTTTGGCCCGATACTGGCTATCATAAACCCGGAATCGATGGAACCATGATCGACGAAATCACATGTTAGGTGCGAAATCATTCCTCTGTATCGATTTCGGCGCAGGCAGCCTGAAGCTGGCCGAATTCGACGTGGGTGACTCCGGCGCTCTGCGCCTGGTCCGGTATGCCCTCAAGCCGCTCGGGTTGGCCGGCGCTCAGGACGCCGCGCGCGAAGGTGTCGTGTTGCGAGGCCTCCAGGAGCTGTTGTCCGACAAGTCGATTGCAGCCCGGACCTGCAACGTCTGCGCCCCGGGTTTCCACGTCTTCTCGAAGTTCGTCAAGCTGCCTCCCGTCGACTCGTCCAAGATCGGCCAGATCATCCAGTACGAGGCGCAGCAGAACGTCCCCTTCCCGCTCGAGGAAGTGGTGTGGGATTACCAAATCCTGGGCACATTGCCCTCGGGCGAACTCGAAGTGCTCCTGGTCGCCATCAAGTCGGACGTTGTCGAGTCCCTCTTTCGGTCGGCGGAAGGCGTGGGGCTGCGGCTCGAATTGGTGGATGCCTCGCCGGCGGCCCTGTGCAACGCCTTCCGTTACAACTACGGCGACCTGGAAGGGTGCTCGATGCTGCTGGACATCGGGGCAAAGACCAGCAACGTGCTGTTCTTCGACAAGGGCAAGGTCTTCTCCCGCAGCATCAACATCGGCGCCAACTCGATCACTCAGGAGTTCGCGGCCGAGGCCAAGCTCCCGTTCGTCGAGGCGGAGAAACTCAAGATCGCGGAGGGCTTTGTCAGTCTGGGCGGCGCGTACGAGGAGCCCGACAACCCGCGTCAGGCCGCCATCTCGAAAATCGCCCGGCAGGTGATGACGCGGCTTCATATCCAGGTCAATCAGACGATCCAGTTCTTCCGCAGCCAACAGGGCGGAACGGCGCCTCAGCGGGTCTACCTGGCAGGCGGCGCGTCGATCATGCCCTACACGCGCGAGTTCTTTCAGGAAAAGCTCAACATCACCGTCGAGTACTTCAACCCGTTCCGCAATATCGAGATCGATCCGGGCGTCAACCTCGAGGAGTTGGCCAAGGTCGCCCACGCCTACGGCGAGGTGGTGGGACTCGGATTGCGCAATCCGACTCAGTGCCCCGTCGAACTCAATCTCATCCCCAAGAGCATCCTCAAGCGCCAGGAACTCAACCAGAAGAAGCCGTATTTCATCGCCGCCGCCGCCAGCCTGATCCTCGTCGTCTTCATCTTTGGCTGGTTCTTCGACAAGCTGGCCAAGGAGAAACAGGGGGCCATCGATGCCCGCGCCCCGAAGGTCGAGGGGCTGCGGATGAAGAAGCAGGCCCTCGATACGGCGATCTCGAGCAAGGACAAGTCGTTCAAGGAGGCCGAGCAGTATGCCGAGTGGATGTCCGAGCGCTTCCGCTGGGCCGATATCATGGCCGCGTTGGACCAGGCGCTCCGGAACACCGAGAACAGCACCCGCCGTCCCAACATGCGCACGGCGGTTTGGATCGAG
>DAOOQY010000390.1:0-4879 GCA_035389025.1 Verrucomicrobiota bacterium | reverse complement strand
GCCAGTGAGCCGGGGAGCGCCACATGGCGATCGAGCGCGCCGTCCACATAGAGCCGCATCTCGACGCGGTCGGGGCTCACCTGACGGAAGGTGCCGGCGACGTGATGGAAGCGCTCGGTGCGGAGCGCCTCACGGGATCGGATCAGTTCGAAGAGAGAGTCTTCGGAGTCGGGATGTCCTTGGACTGACGGGTCGTTGTACCAGAGTTCGACTCCCCCCTGCGGGGAGACGCCCAATCCGTAATTGACAAGGGCATTGCCCAGGCCGTTTGTGGCAAGGGATTGCCGGATGACGACCGGTCCGCCAAGAGGCGGCGCGTTGGTGAGGTCGAGGGCGTTGGAGAGGTTGACCCAGGCCTCGATGGTCCACTGATTGGTGGTTTCGAGGGACGGGTCGTGCGGGATGACGATGTGCCCCGCGTTGGTCATGAAGAGGAAGCCCTGGCCAGGATCGGCGCAGGCGTCGTAGACGAAGGCGTTGGTGTAGCGAAGCTCGCCCTCCTCTTCGCCTTCACGGCCGCTGACGCGGTCGGTCAGGTTCCCTGCGCCGGGCCACCAAGCGACCATGTCGGCGGGCATCGGCTGGCGCCGGTGGGCGAACTGGAGCCGGTACTCCTTGCCGGGCTCTGTTCTGAAGAGGCGGCTGATATGGCCGCCGCGCAGGGCGAGCAGGTTGGTTCCGGTATGGGCGAGGGCCGGCGCCTGAATGACCGTGACGGCGTTCGAGAGCACCCACCAGCCGTTGGTCGGGCCGTCGTCGAGATTCGTGTCGCCGAGCCACCGGGGATCGCAGGGGAGCGAGGTGCCGCAGAAGGTGGCCGTGGGGGTGGCATCAACCCGTTCGAAGCCGCTGACCAGGCGATTGGTGAACGTGTTGGTGGCGTCGCTGGCGGGGCCGACGTAATTGGTGAGATAGGCCGTGCCGTTGTTCGTCAAGCCCGCCAGCTTGATCGGGAGGTGAGCCACGTTGGTGTCGTCGCTGAACGTGGCGAACACCAGGTTCGTCGTCCACAGGTTGGTGCGGATGGCCCCCTGGAAGTCAGGACCGGCGACCAGTTCGTTGGTGATGCCAGTCGAGTCGACCAGGCGCCCGACCAGTTCCCCGGGCGGGCGGTTGGTGAGGGCGCCCGGACGCAGGAAGAGTTCGAGTCCGGATTGGTTGGTCGAGGGGCTCCAGACGAGGATGGGGCGTTCCTGGCTCAGGTCCTGGGGATTGATCCAGGCGTCGATGGTGAAGCCGGGAGTGCCGGTGCCGACGTCCAGGCTCAGGCTGGCCGGGATGCGGGCGTAACCGGCGTTCGAGTTTGTGGGCAGATGCAGCGATTGGGCGACCTGGCCCGGCCAGTCGATCTCCGCAGCGCCAAAGAGTTCGGCGGGATTGTTGGTCAGGGCGTCGGGCGTGATGCCGCCATCGAGCTCATCCATGGCCCAGCGGCTGACCAGGCCGTCGTCCGGCTTGCCGGCGGGCCCGAACTTATAGATGCCGCGGATTTCGGATGCGGACAGGGCGCGGCGGTAGACATCGATCTCGTCGAGATAGCCTGGGAAGCGACCGGGGGTGTTGGTGCCGTCGAGTTTCCAGCCCAGGTAGAGGTCTCCCCGGGTGAGCAACTGATCCGACAGATCGACGCATTCCTTCTGCTGGATTCTCTCGCCATCGAGGTAAAGGGCCGCGACGCGGCTGGCCTGGTCGTAGGTGAGTGCGACGTGGCGGAAATCGCTGACGAGGGTTTCGCCGCCCCACGTTTGCCAGTTGGTGCCGCCTCGATTCTCGCTGAGGAGGACCCGTTCGCCGCGGGGTGTGACCAGGTAGACGGCGAGATCGGACGCGCGCTCGTGGTTGAGGCGGACGCCGACCTTGATTTCGCTGATGGTGAGGCCGCTGGTGAGGGCGTTGGTGCCGACACTGATCACGTCGTCGCCCAGGGCGACGATGTTGGTCGAAGCCGAGTCGGACCGGAAGATGCCGGGGACGTCGTATTCGAAGCGGACGGAGACATAGAAGGAGATATCGGCGGCGGTGGGGTTGTAGAAGCCGAAATGGTAGAGGCCGTAGCGCAGCGGCGGGTCGTCTTCGATTCCCAGGCTCAGGTCGCCGCCGGTCGGGAACATGGTGGCATGGGCATCGAATCGAGTGGCGGTGGGGCGCGCGCCGCGGCGGACATAGACTTCGAGAGGGCCTGCGGAGAGGGATCGGACCTCGACGATCATGCGGCTGACGCCTGGGGGGACATCGAGGTGGGCGAAGCGCCACATGTTGGCGCCGAGGTTGACGAAGGCGCCGGCGAGCAAATCGAGGTTGGGGGTCAATCGGATGGTGAGGTTCTGGACGTAGCCGGTCTGGCCCAGGGCATTGTCGATGGCGGTCAGCATCCACGAC
This sequence comes from Verrucomicrobiota bacterium, assembly GCA_035389025.1. Classification (GTDB taxonomy): domain Bacteria; phylum Verrucomicrobiota; class Verrucomicrobiia; order Limisphaerales; family J093; genus MWFF01. Next base: position 2,500 of record DAOOQY010000390.1, on the reverse strand, counting down.
CCGCTTCCTTCGACACCGATGAAATCGTCGAGCGATCCGGGGCCGTCGGTCGTATCGGCGTCGCGGAACTCGCCCGAGCCGCTGTCGTCGTAGAGCATCGAATAGACGCCGCCGACGTCGCCGAAGCTGCGGTGGTTGTTCAGGACCATGCCGCGCGTGTTGTGGCTCAGGGCTCCCAGCAGGTCGCCGAGCAGTTCGTGGACCAGCGTATTCGAGACAACGACCATATTCACGTCGATCGGATACGGATCGAACGCGTACACCTGGGCGTAGGCCGGCGTGACGGGCGAGCCGTCGGCGATGGGCCGGGGCACGGGCAATCCCCGCAGCCAGTGGTTGCCCTGCTCATCGATGGTGGCGAAAGGCTCCATCGTCGAGAGAGCCACGATGCTGTATTCGGCCGCCATCTGGTCCTCCGACTTGACACCGATGTAGAACACCTCCGACGGGTCCACCACCGCGTTCGTGTACATGATTGTCTCCGACGATCCGCCGCGCTGGATCGAGCGGTCGGCGGCGGCGACCGCCTGCGGATCGAGATCGAGCAGGCGCCGGTCCCTCGACACGTAGAGGTCGATGTCCGGCTCGACATTGCGCGCGACCGAGAGGTTCAGCGGCGTGTGGAGGGCGATGGCGACGTTGGTGCCGAAGTTGGTGTACCAATCGTAGGGCGTGGGCGAATTGGTGAACACGTAGAAGTGCCACTGGAGTTGGGTGCCCAACGGGTATTCGAGGAGGGGGGAGTTCGCGCCCGCGCGGTCGTGCAGCCGGGGCAGGCCGTTGGTCAGCACATCGGGCGGGGGCGTCGTGAACGCGGCCGAGTTGGTGGGCTGAGGCCTGAGTTCGAGGCGATTGGTGGAATCGATCGACACCACGAGCGCGTAGTCCTGGACGATGTCGTTGGTGTGGGCGGTGACGGCGTTGACGTTGACGCGGCGTCCGATCACGCGGACGGTGTAATTGGTGTTCGAGGGCAGGCTCAAGAACGCGTTTTCGACATTGTTGATGGTGTCTCTGGGGGCGTCGGTGACGGCGTTGGTGCCGACGGGGTGGACGGTGTTGAAGTCGTAGTCGGGTTCGAAGTCGTTGCCATAGACGATCTGGTTCGTGCCCGATTGCACTTCGAGATCGAGGTCGTTGACGAGTTTGGATGCCGCCGCCGGATTGCCGGGCGGGTCGGTCCAGACCAGCGTCACGCGCAGCGTGGATGGGGAGGCGTTGGTGGGCAACGCGATCTGGTACTCGTGGGTCTGTCCGGTCGCGATGGCGTTTGTGGGGCTTTGATCGACCCATTGGACCGGCCAGTTCGCTGTGTCGGAGAGGGCATTGGTGATGGCCAGGGGCAGCGTGTTGGTGAGGTTGGCCAGGCCCCAGCCCTGGTAGTTGTAGGAGGCCTTCACGCCATAGCTGTACTCGGGTCCCAGAGACCGCGCCCCATTGATGATGAGGGCCTTGAGCAGGGCGGGGCTGGCATTGGTTTCGAGATGCTGCTCGAACAGTTCCTGGAGCAGGGCCAGCATGCCTGAAACCGCCGCCGCCGAGGAACTGGTGCCGGAATTGAAGCGATAGCGCGCGCCCGGTGTGCTGTTGGTGTAGGACTGCGTGTACGGCCCGAGGTAAATGCCCAGCGAATTCTCGACCAACGTCGTCACCCGAAGGTCGAAATCCACCGCCTCGGCCTGGGATTCGTCGGTCGTGATGGTATAGGTCAGCGTGCCTTCGGACAGCGGTGTGACGACCACGTTGGTCTGGCCGGTGACATCGGCGCCGTTCAATCGCGCCCGGATGGTCAGGGGCGAGAACGGCAGGATCGTGCGCTCGTTGGGGAGCGTCTCGATCTCGAGGTAAACGACGTTGGGTGCGACCGTGTAAACGTAGGTGTTTGTCTCGCCCGGGAAGGCGATTTGCTGGGCGTAGGTCTGCACCACGCGATTGGTCACCAGGCCGTTGGTCGGCCAGTCGTCGATCCATGTCGAGTAGACGAACGTGCCCGGCGCGACCACGTCGGGTTTGAAGCGGCCCACTTCGCTTTCGAATCCGATGCCCACGTTGCCGCGGCTCGAGAATGGCGCGACCTGGCTGTCGGTGTCCGTCTCGGGGAAGGTGTATTGCCCCGCCTCGACATTCGTGACCGTGATCGGTTCGCCGTTCGTGTCGATGACGTCGATGATGTTGGTGACAATGTTGGTGATATAGACGAAGCGATTGAGCTCGGTCGCCCCCACGGTCAGGACGTTCTTGGCCGTGCCCGGCGAGGTGATGGTGCCGGGCTCGCCGCCCGTGCCGACGTCATTGCCCGCGCCGCTGTTGCCGGCGGCGAAGACGAACAGGAGTGCCTGCGGACCGGGCGTGTAGGGCAGGGCATCGCGCGTGGCGGCGTCGTAGCTGGCGGCGGACGAGTCGTATTCGAAACGTCCCGGGTAACCCCAACTGTTGTTCGAGATCAGGATGTTTGTCAGGCTGTGATTTGTTCCGTACCGCGTGTTGGCGGCGGTCTCTT
>DAOOQY010000389.1:0-4880 GCA_035389025.1 Verrucomicrobiota bacterium | reverse complement strand
CATGCACGCGCCGTAGAGACACCCTCCAATCAGAAGCAGTCGAAGCAGACGCATCATAAAATCACCTCACTCGGATCACCCGGTACATCGCCCTGCGATCGGCGCGGTCGACAGGCACTGCATCGGTTGTCCCGGCGGCGAACCGGGGCGATCCGACGTTTTCCCATTGCTTGAGGTCCTCGGAGACCTGGACCTGATAGATGCAACCGGCCTCGGCATTCCATTCGAGGCTGGTGCCCGCGCCGTCGGCGCGCCAGTTGAGCCGCAGCACCTTGAGGGGGTCTGTCGGATCCGTGCCGGCGAGGAATTCCTGCCTGTTGCTGGCGCCGTCAGCGTCGCTATCGGCATTGGGAGAGGGCCACGCTGCCGAGGCGCTGCCCCAGAACGCGGCCTGCCAATCGTCGGGCAATCCGTCGAAGTTGGCGTCGTCGCCCCAGGTTTGTCCGCTGGCCGGTTCGGAGAGCGGGGAGCGATCTCCGTTCTGATTGACATAGGCGAGGCGATACTCATGCGTGCTGCCGGCGGCAAGCGGTGACGCCACATAGTAGTTCTCGGTCACCGAAACAGGCGTGCTCGATCCGTTCGCATACAGCAGGTAGGACACCGCCCCCAAATCTTCGAGTGAGGGCCAAGTCACGCTGAGCTTGGACGCGCTGAGAGCGAGCACCATCGGTTTGGCGGGGGCAACAACCTCGTCGTCGCTCGCGTACCTCTGGGCGTGCAAGTCGAAGCTGGCCAGCCCCCCTCGGGCTCGGGACCAGACCACGAAGGCCCGTCCTTTGCCGTTCGAGACGACCGCGGGGAGCTTCTGGGCTCCGGGAGTGAAGCTGTTAATCCGGAACTCGGCATCGTGCGGGGCGCCATTCTCGGCGACGACCCGCCCGTAGACACCCTCCCTGGACCCATCCTGGCCGAGGCTGATCCAGGCCACCAGATGATTGCTGCCCACGCTGGCGGCGCTTGGCAGAAACTGATCGCCGAAAGTACGCTCGTTCAACTCCGTCTCATCCCCGGACGGGGCGCCATCCGAGGCGAAAGCCCGCGACCGGATGTCCCAACCGCGCGCGCTGGTGACTCCACTGACTTCGACTCGGCCGACATGCGAACTCCAGGCCACGAGAAAACCGCCGAGGGGATCGACGCTGACAACGGGATTCGCGCAGACATAGGCGGAGGTGTTGATCTTGAACTCGGAGCCGAGCGGCCCGGAGGCGTCGAAGACACGTCCAAAAAGGCTGACATCGTAGGGCTGAACGACCCGGCCCGGCCCGACGGTGGCGACCCCCTCCTGACCGGCGACCGGCTCCCCGGCCGCGTTTTGCTTCTCGGAGACCCAGACAACGACGAACCGTCCGTCCGGCATCGCCACAACGGACGGACTCCGCTGGCTGAGGGAAACACTCTCGTTCACAAGGAACTCGCCGCCGATCTTCTTGCCTCGCGCGTCGAGCCGCTGTCCGTACACGCCGTAGTGGCTGCCGTCCTGGCCGTAGCTGGCCCACACAACCACCGCGGTATCGCCTTTGAGAACGGCGACCTGGGGACGCTCCTGGCGATCCCGGGTGAAGGAATTCACCCGGATATCGGCGGTGGCAAAGGTCCCATCCGCGGCCAGATAACGCGCGAAGACATCGGGGAAGCCGACCGCACCGCCCTGCCAGACAACGATCGCGGCGCCGTCGGAGAACATGGCGACCTGCGGATGCTCCTGATCGCCGGCGACGGTCTTATTGACGCGGAAGGCGCCAAGCCCAGCCACGAAGTTTTGATCCAGGCGACGGGCGCCGATCCCATAGCCGGCTCCGTCCATGACGTTGTCATGCCAGACCAGATAGCCTCCGTTGGGCCCGACCGCCGCGCGTGCGAACACCTGATCGCCCGGCACAGAGCCACCCACGGCGTATTCCTCACCCAGCGCGACAAGGGAGGATCGGGCATGAACGCCCCAGGGAACGAAGGCGGCCAGACACCACAAAACGGGCCGCCGATTGGCACGCAACAACGAAAACATAAAGTCACGGCTTTCTAGCAAAGCACACTTTCTTTGTCCACGCTTTCTTCCGAAAAACTGACTTCAGGCCAACTGGCAGCACAACCCCTGCCAGAGTTGAGCGGCGCTGTCGTTGGCATTCGGTTTCCACGCAGTCTCGGACCCGCGTCGCAGACATCCTGCAATACCTGACTGCCCTGTGCGCTGACACGGTGCAACGATGCGGGTTAGGCCGATCGAATCGGGCAGCCGCTTTCACAGATCCAACGTCCCCTGGGCCGAATCCGCCGCTTCGGTCTCGGCGAGCAACGAGCGAAAACCCCACTGCCGATACAGCGCGGCGAGGCGGCCCCGATCGGGCGGCCGCACCTTCAAGTCGTCCAGTGCGACCTGCAAATCCAAATCGGCTTTCAGCCGAATGATCTCCCGATTTCGATGCAGGCTGGGCGCCCCTTCGACCAGGCTGGTCCGAATCCGATCCGACGTGACGCTTTCGACTTGTTCGAGCAAGCGGCGGCAACTGCCGAATTGGCGGAGCAGTTCGCCGGCTGTCTTCGGTCCGACACCCGGAATGCCTGGGATGTTGTCCACGGCGTCGCCGACAAGGCAGAGCCAATCGACGACTTGCTCGGGTTGGACACCGGTCTTGGCGACGACATCCTCGGCCGACCAGATGCGACCGGTCCTCTCATTGGGGTTGATGATGCCGATGCGCGGCGAAACCAACTGCAGGAAGTCCTTGTCCGGGCTGGCGATCACGACGTCGACGCCCGAACCTGCAGCGCGGCTGGCCAGGGACGCGATTGCGTCGTCGGCCTCGACACCGTCTCGGCAGAGCGAGAAGAAGCCGGAAGCGGCCACCCAGGACGCCATGCCGTCGAGCTGCGCTTCGAGGGCATGGGGCATGGGCGGGCGTTGAGCCTTGTACGCGGGCAGAAGAGCAAGCCGCTCGGCTGCAAGCCCGCCATCCCAGAGGACGGCCAGGTGCGTGGGCGCGAGGCTCGATCCGAGGGTCTTCAGGGCCTTGACGAACCCGAAGATGGCGTTGGTGGGGTGTCCGGAAGGAGATGACAGGTTGCGGATAGCGTGGAAAGAGCGATAGGCATACGCATGTCCGTCCACGAGCAACAGTGACAGCCGGGGGGCATGGACGTCAGGGGCGGTCATCCCAAGAAGAGCGGCGCTCGGGCGTTGAGTCCTGAAGGCGCCTGGCTGACGCGTGACCGGAGGGAATCGGTCGCCATGATTCGCACCACACCCCTGCGAGAGCCCGAGGTTCGATATCGCAAGCTCCAATCCTGCAAACTCGGAATCGACACCCTGCCCCGAGGCGTCCGTCACTGCGGGGCGAAGGGCACTTGGGCGGGAATCCTATCGGGATCGTAGGGCAGGTTGTCCTCGGTGTGAATTCGGTTGCCGGCGGGATCGATGATCGTCGGGGTGACGAAGATGACCAGGTTCTTCTTCTGGGTGGACGAGCTTTCGCTTCGGAACAGACGTCCCAACAAGGGCAGGTCGCCCAGGACCGGCACCTTGTCTTTGACCTTGTTGACCTTCTCGCTGATCAGGCCGCCGAGCATGATGGTCTGGCCGTCCCAGACGATCGCCGTGGTTGTGACCTGCCGGACCCGGAAGGACGGCAGCGGATAGGGGAGGGTGTTGATGTCGCCGACCTGAGCGGTGTAGGCGGTCTCCTCGTAGCCCAGGAACTCCGTCATGGTGGGGATCAGGTTCATCTGGATCGTGTATCCATCGGCGGAGACGTGGGGCAGCACGTCCAGGGTGGGTCCGAGGGGAACAGGAACGGTCGTGGGTTGGACTTGGGAGACCGCGGCCGCCTGATTGACCACCTGGGCGCGTCCGATGAACAGACCTCCCAACCCGCAGACCGCCACGACGGCGAAGAGAATGTGCCTTGTATGCATAACTGTGTAGGAATTCGAGTGGATCGAGCTATTGGCCTGTGCCGGTGGTGGCTGTGGTGCCGGTGGATGTGCTCACGGCCCCGCCCGCGCCGCTGGTACCGACGTCGAGGCCGGTCACAATCTGGCGAATATCGACGCTCTGAATCTGGGCCTGCCGTCCACTGACGGTCGTCACCTTCGGCGCCGCCAGCATATCGACGCCGGACCGCTGTTCGAGCGCCCGGATCACCACGCGGAACTGGGGATCGGTCAGAATGCCCGTGATGGTGCCGATCGCCGGTATGGGCGAACCTTCGGCATCGCTGTTCCGCAGGCCCTGCGTGAGAATCTGGTCGGTCCCTGAATTGGGGAGCGCCGATGGAACTCCAAAAACACCCGGGAAGACGCCGGATGGGTTGGCCTGCGAGGGTTCGCCGGCCACGGAGGGATATGTGCCGCCAGAGACCCCAATGCCTCCTCCCCTCATCAGGAAGTTGCCAAGCAGCCAATCAAACCCGAGCGCCTTCGCGTCGTCCTGTCCAATCTCGACAAACTTCGCCTCGATCGTGATCTGATCGGGCGTGAGGTTGAGGACCTGAATAGCCGCCTCGATGATGTCCAAATCCTGGAGCGTGGCACGCACCAGGAGGAGTCCGAGGCGGTCATTGTAGAAGACCGACTTGCCCGCCGAGTTCTGGAAGCCGCCGCCGGCGAATCCGCCGCCCATGCCGCCCATCATTCCGCCGCCGGCCAGCAGGTTCGAGCCGCCCAGGTTCACGCCTGCGGCGCTGAAGTAGGCGACAACCATCTGGTTGACCACGGACATGTCGGTCATGCGGTTGACACCCATGAGCGAACCGCCGGTGGACATATAGCCCATGGGCGAACCGCCGCCCATGCCGCCCATCATGCCGCCGCCCATGCCGCCCATGCCGCCCATCATTCCGCCGCCCATTCCGCCCATGCCGCCCATCATTCCGCCGCCC
>DAOOQY010000388.1:0-4895 GCA_035389025.1 Verrucomicrobiota bacterium | reverse complement strand
CGTCGCCTGGGCACGGTCTTTGGCCCTCGAGAGGGCCGGGAGCAGCATGCCGGCCAGGATCGCGATGATGGCGATGACGACCAGCAACTCGATGAGGGTGAAGGCCAGAGCGCCGTACCGACCGCGATGAACCGAAAAATCAAGTTTGTTTTTCATGACAAGGTTACATGTGCTCTTATGCTGTTTTGGCCTCTGTTAACTCAATGCGCCGAAGAATGCAAGTGTGCGTTTTCGGGCACAGCAAGCCCCGGTGCATCTGACAGTTGTCGGTGTTCTGTCGCCCGGTGAGGGCGCCGGGCCTGCAACGGATGGAGACTCCCGCTGTAGGCCGGGGGCGAGGAGTTGGGCTGCCGAGTTGACTTGCCGAGTTGCCGGGCTGACCTGTATTACCTGCTGAGTCTGGCGCTGGCCCTGGGATAAGCGGCGCCACCAGTCACCGTGGACACACCAGATCGCAGCGCCCGGTCCGAGCGGGCAGACATCGACCCGGATACGCCGTGGTATCAGACTCCCTTTTTCGGGCGTGTGATTGCCCTGGCGTTCCCGCCCTTGGGTCTCGTCCTGATTCGCGCCAATCGCAACCTGACGCGCCGCGATAGAATGTTCGCGGCTGGGGCGCTGATTCTCTACCTGGTTCCATACACCGTGGGCATCATCTGGCTGCTGGTCGCCCTGGGCGGCGTGGAGGTCGAGTGGCGAGGCGGCCTGGGCCCGAGTCTTGTCCGCCGAAAGACCGCGCCGAACTACCTGGAACTCGAAACGGATCGCGCCGCCCAGGAGGCCAGGCTGGCCCAAGCCGCTCCGACCGCGCCGGCTCCGGACGCGTATTGGACGGATTTTCGCGGACCGCGGCGGGACGGGCACTACACGGAGCAGCCGATCCTGACGGAGTGGCCTGCGCAGGGGCCGCCTTTGCTGTGGCGCCAGCCTTGCGGCGGGGGCTACGCGTCGTTTGTTGTCGGCCAGGGCCACGCGTTCACGATCGAGCAACGGCGCGACGAGGAGGCGGTGGTTGCCTACGACCTCGACACGGGGATCGAACGCTGGGCCCATCGTTATCCGGCCCGATTCAACCACTGGATGGGGGGCGAGGGCCCCCGCGCCACGCCGACCTATCATCAGGGGTTGATCTACAGCCTGGGCGCGGCCGGGGAGTTGTGCTGTCTCGGTGCGGCGAACGGACGGTTGCTGTGGCGCAAGGATATCCTGGCCGACAACGGGGCGGCCAACCTGCTGCACGGGATGGCGGCGTCTCCGCTGATTGTGGACGATCGCGTGATTGTTCTGGCTGGAGACGCGGCCCCGGGCAAGTCGGTGGTCGCCTACCACCGGCTGACCGGCGCGCGGGTCTGGTCCGTCCTCGACGACAAACAGGCGTATGCGTCTCCGCTCCTGGCCGATTTGGCGGGCAGGCAACAGATCGTGATCGCGTCCGCGACGCGGGTGGCGGGCTTGAATCCGGAGGATGGGGCTCTGCTGTGGGATTATCGGTGGCGAGTTCCGAACGACAACAGCATCTGTTCCCCGCTCATGATCGGCACGAACCGGTTCCTGATCTCCGCCGGATACGGGGTCGGCTGCGCGCTGGTCGAGATCGTTCGAGGGGCCAACGGCCTGACCGCGACGGAGGTCTGGCGGAATCGCAATCTGAAGAACAAGTTCAATCCGTCTGTCGTGTGGCAGAACCACGCCTACGGGCTCGATGAAGGCGTCCTGTGTTGCGTCGATCTTGCCACGGGCGAGCGGCGGTGGCGCGACGGGCGCTATGGCTACGGTCAGTTGCTGTTGGCGTCGGGCCATTTGATCATCCTGAGCGGCGAGGGCCAGCTCATCCTGGTGCGAGCGGAGCCGCTGGGCCTGGTCGAGTTGGCTCGGGTTCCCGCGTTGAGCGGCAAGACATGGAATGTTCCGGCGCTGGCTCATGGCCGGTTGCTCGTGCGCAACGGGGCTGTCATGGCCTGCTTCGATCTGCGTCCGTTCGGCGGGTTGAGTCTCGAAGGCGCATCAAAGCCGGCGCCCTGAAATTCTCGGTCTGGATTTGCGGATGCCGGATCGAGTAGAATGTCCGTGTGTCTGTTGCGCCTGATCCGGATCGAGCTGCCGCGGAACCGCCCCTGCAGGCGGACCTGCGGCGGGTGGGGAATGTCTCTTTTCTGAATGCCGTCCCGTTGACCTGGGGCTTCGAAACGCGGGTGCGTTTCGCAACACCGTCGGGTCTGGCGGCCCTTTTGCGCCGCGATGAACTCGATGCCGCGGTAGTCAGCATCACCGAGGTGCTGCTTACCGACCGGTATGACCTTCTGGACGGGCTGGCCATCGCCGCGCGCGGCGAGGTCAAGAGCGTGTTTCTCGCCCATCGCTCGCCTCTCGATGCGGTGTGCGAGGTGTTTTGCGACACGGCGTCGTTGACGAGTGTGAACCTGCTCCGCGTCCTGCTCGCGGAACAGGGGTTGCGTCCCCCGTTCCGTCCGCTGCCCGACTACCGCGTCGTTGGGGATTTGGATGCGGTGCTCCTGATCGGCGATCAGGCAATCGAGTTCTCCCGACGCCCCCATGCGCACCGCATCTGGGACCTCGGCGCGGCGTGGTTCGATCGGACGGGTCTCCCCTTTGTGTTTGCCGGCTGGGCGTTGCGACGCGGCGCGCACACCCCCGCCCTGCGCGATGCCCTTCGCGACATGGGCGCGCGGGGGGTGGCTGCATTGCCCCGCATTGTCACGGAACGCGCCGACTTCGACCTCGAGTTCCGGCGCCAGTATTTTCGCCGGCACGTCTACTTCAAGCTTGGGCCCGACGAAAAGCGCGGTCTGTGCCGGTTCATGGATGGCCTGCGCGCCCACGGCCAGGCGCCGGTCTTCGAGCCGCGATTCGTTTAGCCGGCCATTGCGGCGCGCATTCGTTCGAGCCACTCGGGCACGGCCTTCCAGGGATCGGCGGGCGACTCGTATTCGAGCGCGACGAAGCCCTGGTAATTCGCCTGCCGCAGGATGGCCATCACACGGGCCAGGTCGGTCTGTTCCTTGCCCTTTCCGGCGCGGTTGATCTCGACCTTGATTTGGACGTTCACCGCGTAGGGGGCCAGCCGCGCCATGTCGTCGTACGGATCGCCCGGTCCGTAGAAGTTGCCCGAGTCGAGATTCACACCCACCCAGGGGGACTGGACGGCCTGGACGATCTCGAGCAGGACGGCGACGTCCGCCACAATGCCACCGTGGTTCTCGAGGCCGAGCCAGATGCCCTTCTCGGCCGCGTATGCGCCGCACTCTTCGAGCGCGCGGACGCACTGCTTTTTCGCCGTCGGAAGGTCAATGCCCTTCGGGGCGCCGGCAAACACGCGGATGTGCGGCGCGCCCATCACGGCGGCGTGATCGATCCACAGCTTCACGGCGGCGATCTCGCGGTCGAGGTCGGGGCCGTCCGATTGGGTGAAGTTGTTGCCCACGGCCGTGCCGCTGATCGCCAGGCCGCGGAGGAACGCGTGGCGCTTGAGCCCCACCAGGTAATCGTTCCCGAACTCCTTGGGGAAGTAATAACTCGTCAACTCCGTGCCCACACACCCGTGATCCGCACAGAAATCGATGAAGTCGTTCAGGGTGATCCGGCGCGCCGCCTCTTTGGCATTGAAGAAGTCGCGGAACGAGTAAGCCGCCAGGCTCAGGCGCAACTGGGGTTTGCCCTTGCGTTCGAGAGGCGGAACGGCGCTCAAGCGCGGCAGGCAGACCGCGGCGCCGGCGGTCGTCACGGCGGCGGCCGCCGCCCGTCCAAAGAAACAACGACGTGTGATCATGCGAGTCCTCGGGTCTGTGATGGGGCGGTGCGTCTCGGGTCCGGCCGCCCGCCGCGAGGCGGGCAGCCGACTGTCCGGGAGGCCTTTGTGCGTCACGGGGTCTTGGGGGCTGTGAGCATCGGGAAGTTGTCGGTGCGGAACGGCGATGCGGGCAGACCGCATTGGCTGAACAGGTTCACAACCGGATAATCCGCCCAGCCATAGCGCACGGCTGTCGGCTGGGGCACGGACGGACTGCTTACGACGACCTTGTTGCGTCCTTGGATTTCCGCCTTGGCCCACACAAACCGGCGGTCCGGTCCCGCAATCGCGAATCCAGTCAGATCGCCGTCCCGGGCTTCGAGCCCGCCGCCGACCGAGTTGAACTTGACGACGGCGCGTCCGCCGGAGAAGCGCGCGCTCTTGTAGACGGGGCTCAGACCGTCGATTTTCTCGCGATAGGCGATCGCGCGGGCGGCCAACGCCAACCGTTCGCCCACGGGCACTTTCTTGGTCGGATGGATGTCGTCCTTGTCACCCACATCGGTGATGACGGCGACGCCGACCTTGCGCAGCGTCTTGGCGACGTGCATTTGGGCCTCGCGCAGTTCCGCCCAATCGCTCTCGACCGGTTCGGCGGCGATCGTTTCGAGGGTGCGCTTCTTGTTCCGGTCCCATGGCGCCAGTTGCACGGCGAGGAAGGTGAAATCGCCCTGGCCCCAATCGCGGCGCCAATTCCGGATCATGTCGGCGAACAAGGTCCGATACTGCCAGGCCCGGCCCGCATTGGACTCGCCCTGATACCAGATGGCCCCGCGGATGCCGTAGGGGACGAGGGGGGCGATCATGCCGTTGTACAGTTCGGCGGGGCGCCACGGCTCTATCGGACGGCCTTTCTCGAACTTCCGACCGACCTTGTCCGCCTCGACCTTTTCCTGTTCCCATCGCGCCAGGTCCTGGTCGTAGTCCCTCTTCTGCGCGGTGTAGGCATCCAGAATGTCCCGTTGGTAGTCTGCGTCCGCTTCGAGCGCCGCCTGGCTCATCCAGACCTCCGCCGGCGACCCCCTCCATGAGGTGTGGATCAGCCCGACGGGCACCTGGCGGGACCGTTCGAGTGCGCGCCCGAAAT
>DAOOQY010000387.1:0-4899 GCA_035389025.1 Verrucomicrobiota bacterium | reverse complement strand
GCCCGCGTCATCCGGGAGGACCTCGCCCCGCTGGTCCAGATCGACCGCGTGGCGGTTGGGAATCCGAACTCCATCAGGAACGTCAACGTGTCCAACGCCCGCAACGCATTCCCGATCGTCGCCTCCCACGACCACCCCGTTTTCCCGTTTCTGGCCTTCTCGAACCCCGATCCTCGGCGCAGCCCGACGGCCTGGATCGAGGTGCACTACGCCGCCCCCACCTTCCGCGCGCCGGAAGACGTCCGCTTTCGGTACCGACTCGAGGGTTGGGACTCGGACTGGGTGGACGCCCACGGCGACCGCGTGGCGCGCTACCCGAGTTTGCGTCCGGGCTCGTATCGTTTTCAGGTTGCCGCGGCCAGCAACTTCAACCTCTGGAGCCCGGCCCCCGCGGAACTGACTTTTCGAGTCGTGATTCCGTTCTACCAGACCCAGTGGTTCTGGCCGGCCTGCGCAGCCGCCTTCATACTGCTCGCCGGCGCGGGCGTGTCCTTCCACTATCGCGAACTCAAACGGATGCACGCCGCCGAGCGCCAGAGCGCCCTGGCCATCGAGCGCGAGCGCATCGCTCGAGACATGCACGACGACCTGGGAGCGCGCCTCAACCAGTTGGCCTTGTTGAGCGATTTCGGGGACAACAAGGCGGGCGGCGAAACCGTGGCCGCCCTGGCACGGGAAGCCGCGCGCAGCCTCGACGAAATCGTCTGGGCGATGCAGCCGGGGAAGGATACGCTCAACCACCTGATGAGCTACCTGATCCAACGCGCCAGGGAGTATCTCGCGGCGGCGGGGGTGGACCTGGTGTTGGAGTTGCCCACGGACATCCCGGCCTGGCCGCTCAATGCCTCCCAACGCAAGAATGTCTTCCTGGCCTGCAAAGAGGCCCTGCACAACGCCGTCATGCACGCACAAGCCGACACCATCCGCGTGACTCTGCGCCTGTCCGCCTCGACCGCCACCATCGGCGTCGGCGACAATGGCATCGGATTCGACCCGTCCGAGTCCCTGACGATGGGCAACGGACTGAGCAACATGCGAAGCCGCATTGAGGAGGCTCAAGGCCAGTTTCAGATCTCGAGCAGCCCCCAGGGGGGAACCACCGTTCTCTTCACATTGCCCCGCTCCGGCGCCACCGAGTCCGCCACGCATGGCCGTCACTAACCCCGAGCCATTTCCCGAACACCCGCAACGCCGTCGCCCATTGCCCAAATCCCATGCCCATCGCCGTAAGCATCATCGAAGACGACGCGCGCTTTCGCGAAACACTCGAACGCGTCATCAACCTCACCCCCGAACTCCACTGCGTCAGTGTTCATCCCAACGGCCGCCACGCCCTCGCGCACCTGCCCGAAGCGCACGCCGAGGTTGTCCTGGTCGACATCCGAATGCCCCAACTGGGCGGCATCGAGTGCATCCGCCAATTGCGTGGTCTGCTCCCTGAACTGCTGCCGGTCATGCTCACCGCATACGGCGACGACGAGTTGATTTTCGAGGCCCTCCGGGCCGGCGCCGTCGGGTACCTTCTCAAGCGCGCCACGCCCGCCCAGATCGTGGACGCGATCATCGAGGTGCATGCGGGAGGTTCGCCCATGACCCCAGAAATCGCCCGGCGGATTGCCGTCTATCTCCACGAGTCGCAGCCGACCGCCGCCCGAGCCGACGACCACAACCTGACCGTGCGCGAACGCGAAATCCTCGATCTCGTCGCCCAAGGCGCACAGTCCAGAAAGATCGCCGACACGCTCAACATTGCCACCTCGACGGTCAGCAACCATCTCCGGAAAATCTACGCCAAACTCCAGGTCAATTCCCGCGCCGCCGCCGTGGCCAAGCTCTATGGAAACTAAAAGATTCCGCCTCCTGATCCTCGCCACCGCCCTCGCCCTGCTTCATGGCCTGGACATACGCGCAGGGGTCGTCGTCGAGAACCTCCGCTGCGAGTTCCGCGCGAACCCGCTGGGCATCGACTGCACCCAGCCGCGTTTGGCCTGGGTCATGCTCTCCGACCGCCGCGCCGAAACGCAAACCGCATACCATGTCCTCGCCGCATCGAAGCCCGAGACGCTGGCCCGCGCGGAAGGCGACTTGTGGGACAGCGGCAAGGTCCTTTCAGACGACTCGATTCACGTCCCCTACAACGGCAAGCCGCTTCGCTCAGGCCAGCGTGTCTGGTGGAAGGTCCGAGTCTGGGGAACCGCCGACGAGCCGTCGGAGTTCAGCGAGCCGGCGTGGTTCGAGACCGCCTTGCTCGACGCCGAGGACTGGCGCGCCCAATGGATTCAGGCCGAACCCGATCGGGCCATTCCGGACGCCGAGATGTTCGAGGACGATCCCGCGCCGCTCCTTCGCAAGGAGTTCGCCATCGACAAGGAGATTCGCCGCGCCCGGGCCTACGTCAGCGGGCTCGGCTACTACGAACTGCGCCTGAATGGCGAACGGGTTGGCGACCATGTCCTCGACCCCGGTTGGACCAGTTACGCCCGGCGCGTCCTGTACTCGACCTATGACGTCACCGCCCAACTCAAGCGCGGCCCGAACGCACTCGGCCTGATGCTCGGCAACGGCTGGTTCAATCCCCTGCCCCTGCGCCTCTGGAACCACATCAACCTGCGCAACACCCTCCCGCACGGTGAACCGCGCGCCATCCTCCAACTCGTCGTCGAGTTTGCCGACGGCACCTCCCAGACCGTGGTCACTGACGAGACCTGGCGCGCGTGCGACGGCCCCATCGTGCGCAACAACGTCTACCTGGGCGAAGTCTGCGACGCCCGCATCGAGCGGCCAGGCTGGGACACCGCCGGCTTTGACGATTCGCGCTGGACGCGCGCCCTCCGCTCCGCCGAACCCGCGCTCGGTCCGCTGCGCGCCCAGGAGGCCCCGCCCATCCGTGTCACCACCCTCATCAAACCGGTCAATCGCACCGAACCGGAGCCGGGTGTCTTCATTTTCGATTTCGGACAGAACTTCGCCGGGTGGGCGCGTCTGCGCGTCAGCGGCCCCGCTGGCACGCGCGTTCGCCTGCGTTATGGCGAATTGCTCGAACCGGACGGCACGCTCAACGGCATGACCGCAGTGTGCGGCCAGATCAAAGGCGGTGGAAAAGACTATCGGTACGATGGCGTCGGCCAGCCCAAGACCGCCTTCCAGATCGATGAGTACGTCTTGAAAGGCGACGCCCCCGATTCAGCCGCACTGGCAAGCCCGCGGAATCTGGCCGATCCGCTCACCGTCCCGCTCTCGCCAACGCGGGCCGGACCGGTGTCTGAGCCGGAGCCGCGGGGCCCCGTGACGGGCCGCACCGAGGTCTACACGCCGCGCTTCACGTTCCACGGGTTCAGATACGTCGAGGTCACGGGCTACCCCGGCACGCCGGGCCTCGACGCGCTCGAAGGTCTGCGCCTCAATTCCGATGTGCCGAGCGCCGGCTCGTTCGAGTGCTCGAACGACTTGTTCAACCGCATCCAACGCATCGTTCTCTGGACCGAGTTGAGCAACATCTTCAGCGTCCAATCCGATTGCCTGCATCGCGAGAAATTCGGATACGGAGGCGATATCGTCGCATCGAGCGAGATGGCCATGCTCAACTTCGATATGGCCCGCTTCTATGCAAAGGCGGCCCAGGATCTTGTCGATGACGTCCGCCCCAACGGCGGATTCACCGAGACGGCGCCCTTTGTCGGCATCAGCGACGAAGGCCATGGCGACACGTCCGGCCCCGTCGGCTGGGGAACGGCGCATCCGCTCCTGCTCGTCCAACTCCGTCAGTACTACGGCGAGCATCGGCTGATCGAAGAACAGTACGACGCCGCCCGTCGATGGCTCGCCCTGCTGCGGACGAACGCGGTCGAGGGCATTCTCGACAACGGGATCAGCGACCATGAAAGCCTGGCGCCCAAACCGCGCGCCCTGACCGGCACGGCTTTCTATTACTTCAACGCCAGGCTGCTCGCCCAACTCGCCGGCGCGCTCGGGCGCGACGCCGACGCCCGCGAGGCCAATGCCCTCGCCGACTCGATTCAAGACGCCTTCAATCGAAAATTCCTCGATCCAGGCACCGGGCGTTACGACATTGCGTCCCAGGCATGCCAGGCCTTCGCTCTCCATTACGGGCTGGTCCCCGCCGACCACCAGGCCCGCGCGCTCGATGTGCTCGTGCAGGATGTGGCCCGCCATGATGATCACCTCACCACCGGCATCTTCGGGACCAAGTACCTGCTCGATGCCCTGACCGACGCCGGGCGAGCCGACGTCGCGTATCGCATTGTGAACCAGAGAACGTTTCCCGGCTGGGGCCACATGCTCGAACGGGGCGCGACCACCCTCTGGGAACACTGGGAGTTCAGCGACAATACCTATTCGCACAACCACCCCATGTTCGGCTCCGTCAGCGAGTGGTTCTACAAAGCGCTCGCCGGCATCCAACCCGCCCCCGACGCCGTCGGCTTCAACCGGATTCTCATCAAGCCCCAGATCGTTGGCGACCTGCGCTGGGCGCGCGCCACCCATGATTGCGTCCGCGGACGCATCTCGAGTGCCTGGGAGAAGACCGCCGACACATTCACGTTGCGCCTCTCGATCCCCGCCAACACCACGGCCCTTGTGCACATCCCATCGACCGATCCGAAGCGCATCACCGAAGGCGGACAGCCGGCCGCGTCGGCCCCGGGCATCAAGTTCCTGCGCACCGGCGGGAACGCGACTGTGTTCGGGATCGGATCAGGCGACTACACCTTCCAAGCGCCGCTCTGATTTCACGACGGGTCCGGAGCGCCGGCTTGCAGCCGGCTTGACACCCGCGCACGTTCCGGACTCGACGAATCCGAGACCCGGCCCCCTTCGCCCGCGTCCGGAGCGCCGGCTACCGAAGTAGCGACGTACCGACGCACCGACGTACTGACG
>DAOOQY010000386.1:0-4900 GCA_035389025.1 Verrucomicrobiota bacterium | reverse complement strand
GAAATCTGATCGCCCTTTGCACTGAGGGGGTGTGAAATATGCGGGTTAGGTCTTGACACGTAAGCTTTGTTGTGCAAAGTGACCGCATGCAATCCGACCTTGCGACCGAGCATCTCCAGGTGATTCGGATTCTGATGGAGCGGTCGATCCTGTACCGGCGCGCCCTGGCGCCGATGATGTTGCTGACCGGCGCGCTGGGCACCGTGGCCGCGGTGGCCGGGGGCTGGGCGCAGATCGGCGCGGAGGAGGCCGGGGCCCACCGGTTTGTCGTGTATTGGCTGGCGGTTGCCGTGGCGACCCTGTCCGCCGCCCTCGTCCTTGTCCGCCGGCAGGCGCTGAGGGCGTCGGAACCGTTTTGGTCCCTGCCGACGCAGCGGGTGGTGCGGGCGGGGTTGCCGGCGGCGGGCAGCGGGTTGGTCCTGGGGCTGATGGTGTATGGGGTGCTGGTGCTCGAGCCGCAGGACGCGGGGCCGTGGCGGGCCGCGGCGATGCGCGAGTTGCCGATGGCGTGGGCGGTGTTGTACGGGTGCGCGTTGCACGCGGCCGGGTTCTTCATGCCGCGCGGCATCAAGTGGTTTGGCTGGGTATTGATTCTCGGGGGCTGGGCATTGTTCGCCGGGGTGCACCTGCCCGCGGTCGAGTGGGTGGGGTTGCGCGAGGTGAGCCGGTGTTTTTGGGCTCACGGGGTGATGGGTTTGTTTTTCGGCGTGCTGCACCTGGCCTATGGCGTCTACCTGATCTGCACTGAACCCAAAGCCCTGACCGCGTGAACCCGGAACCGTTTCTCCAGCTTGACCGGGTGGTCCACGAGAAGGGCCGCCTGCCGATCATGACGTTGCTTGCGGCAAACGCCGAGCTGTCGTTCACGGAGATTCGGGACACGCTCCAGATGACCGACGGCAACCTGAGCGTCCACCTGCGCACGCTGCAGGAGGCCGGGTACGTGGCCATCACCAAGTCTTTCTACGAACGCCGTCCGCTGACGACGTGCAGTCTGACGCCGGCGGGCCGGGCGGCGTTTCGACAGTACATCAACCTGCTCGAGGAGATTGTGCGGGAGGCGAAGCAAGTTTGAACGCATTGCCTGCCGCGGTCATCCACCATTCAGATACTTTGCCACACAAAGATTCATGAGAATTCGACGCGCAAATCACCTGGGCATGTGCTTCGGCGTCCGCAACGCCATCCGCCTCGCCCTCGATCAGGCACGCTCCCAGCCGCTGACTGTTCTGGGCGACCTGGTCCACAACGAAACCGTCCTGGGCCTGCTCCGAAGCCAAGGCATTCGCACCGCCCGCCTCGGCGAAGCCATCGCCACGTCGGCGGTGATGGTGACGGCGCACGGGGCTTCGAACCGGGCCAAGGCGGCGCTGCGGGCGGGCGGTCTGGATGTGATCGAGGCCACATGCCCGCTGGTTCAACACGCCCATCTGGCCATCCTGGCCTTGGCGCGCGCGGGGTATCATCCGGTCGTCGTGGGCCAGCGCGATCATGTCGAAGTGCGGGGTCTGACAGGCGATCTGGACGCATTCGACGTGATCCTGACCGACCAGGACGTGCGGCAACTCCGTCCGCATCCGCGCTTCGGGATCGCGGCCCAGACAACCCAGCCGAGCGATCATGTCCGGCATCTGGCGGGGCTGCTGCGCGAGCGGTTTCCGGAGTCCGAGGTGAAGTATGTGGACACCGTGTGCCGCGCAACCAAGGAGCGGCAGTGGGCGGCGGTTGAACTTGCACAGGAGTGCGACGTCGTGGTGGTCGTCGGCGGCGCGCGCAGCAACAACACACGCGAGCTTGTGGCGACCTGCGCGCGGCACTGCGCCCGGGTCCACCGCGTCGAGTCGCCCGAGGAAGTGCGGTTCGAGTGGTTTCGAATCGCCGATATGGTCGGCCTCACGGCCGGGACGTCCACACCCGACGATGTCATCGCCGGCGTCGACGCCCGGTTGCGGGCCATCGCGCGGGTGGCCGATCCCAACCCAGCCCCGGATGCCCAAGCGGAGCTGCTGGCCGAGGCGATGCCCTCGGGCGAAATCGAAGGGGTGCGCGCGTCCTGTCTTGCCGCGGGTTAGCCCGCATCCATGAAGGGCGTTTTGCTGGTCAATCTGGGATCGCCGGATTCTCCTGCGGTCGGGGATGTCCGGCGGTATTTGCGAGAGTTTCTGATGGACGGGCGCGTCGTGGACATTCCGTGGCTGGCGCGGTTCTTTCTGGTGCATGGGATCATACTGCCGATGCGCCCGCGACAATCGGCTGAGGCGTACCGAAAGGTCTGGACGTCGGAGGGCTCGCCTCTGGTCGCGAGCAGTCGGCGGTTGGCGGCGGCGTTGCGGGAGCGCGTCGGTGTGCCGGTCGGGTTGGCAATGCGCTATCGCAACCCGTCGATTTCCGATGCGCTGGAAGGGCTCGAAGCGCAGGGTGTGACCGAGGTTCTGCTGATCCCGCTGTTTCCGCACTACGCGATGTCGAGTTACGAGACGGCTGTCGAGCGGGTGCGGGAGCTGGCGGGGCGGCGGGGCGGACCGCGGATCGAGGTTGTGCCGCCTTATTACGATCATCCCGAATACATCCGGGCGCTGGTGGCGAGCGCGGCGGAGCACCTGGCGGGCGACTATGACCGGCTCTTGTTCAGTTTTCATGGAATCCCGGAGCGTCATCTGCGAAAGAGCGATCCGACGGGCCATCACTGTCTGGGCCGCGCGGATTGTTGTGCTGTTGCGAGCCCGGCACACCGGACGTGCTATCGCCACCAGTGTTTTCGAACCGCCGAGGCCTTCGTGGAAGCGGCGGGCATTCCAGGATCGAAGTGGTCGGTGGCTTTTCAATCGCGCCTGGGGCGGGCTGCGTGGCTGAAGCCGTACACGGACGAGGAATTGGCGCGGCTGGCTGCAGGGGGTGTGAAGCGGGTGTTGGTGATCTGTCCCGCGTTTGTGACCGATTGTCTCGAGACGATCGAGGAGATTGGGATGCGCGGACGCGCGCTGTTCGTGGGTGCCGGCGGCCAGGACCTCATCCGGATTCCGTGTCTGAACGAGCATCCGGCGTGGCTCGATGCCCTGACGCGGATGGTGGAGGGATTTCCGCTCGGCCCTTGCGCTCGAGCCGGGAGCGTGTACAAACAGGAAAAACACGCTACAATTCGGCATGAATCAGGGTCCATGGACGGAGATTGACGCCCAGCATGACTGGTACAACCTGCCGCGATCGGCTCCGCCGAAACGTTCGGTGAAGGAGCGGGTGGCCGATTTCCTCGAAGTCTACGGGGATTACGACGAGGCGACGGCCCGCGAGCAGGCCCGCCGGTGCGTGGAATGCGCGGAACCGCTCTGTGTGTCCGGATGCCCGCTGGGAAACCGGATTCCGGAGTGGATGCTGCTGACGGCGGAAGGGCAATTCATCGAGGCGGCGGCGCTGTCGCGTTCGACCAGCAACATGCCGGAGATTTGCTCGAGGGTCTGCCCGCAGGAGCGGCTGTGCGAGGGGGCGTGTGTGCTCAACGGACGCGCCGAACCCGTCGCGATCGGAGCGATCGAGCGCTTCATCAACGAATACGCTTTCGCCCACGGAGCGGTCGATCCCGTCCCTGCACCGCCCAACGGAATGCGCGTCGCCGTGCTCGGGTCGGGTCCGGGCGGGCTGTCGTGTGCCGACGAATTGGCCCGGCGCGGCTATGCGGTGACGGTGTACGAGTCCCAACCGACGCTGGGCGGTCTGCTGGTCAACGGCATTCCGGCATTCAAGCTCGAGAAATCGGTGGTGGCGCGCAGGGTCAGCCTGCTCGAGAAACGGGGGGTGGTCTTCAGAGCCGGGGTGACAGTGGGGCGCGACATCAGCCTGGCGGAATTGCAGTTGGAGCACGACGCGATCTTCCTGGGATTTGGGGCCCAGCAGGCGCGGCCCTTGGGCATCCCGGGGTCGGGTCTTGCGGGCATCTACGACGCTCTGCCCTTCCTGGTGCAGAAGAACACCGATACTCCGCTGGACATGCCGCCCATCGATGTGCGCGGCAAACGGGTGGCGGTTCTGGGGGGAGGCGACACCGCAATGGACTGCCTGCGCACAGCCATCCGCTGCGGGGCGGCTGAGGCCCTCTGCATTTACCGGCGGGACCGGGCGAACATGCCTGGCAGCCGCAAGGAGTACGACAACTCGATCGAGGAGGGGGCTCGTTTCAGTTTCTTGACCAGTCCGGTCTCTCTCCTGGGCGACGCCGAGGGCCGGGTCACAACCGTCCGGTGCGTGCGGATGGAGCTGGGGGCCCCGGACTCGAGCGGGCGCCGCTCGCCCCGGCCCGTGCGCGGTTCGGAGTTTGACGTGCCGGTGGACGTGGTTCTGACGGCGTACGGATTCGAGTTGGTGCCGTTTCCGCCGGGGAGCGATCTGGCCACGATCAAGCGCAACGACCGGGGGGAGATCGTGGTGGACGACCAGCAGATGACCAGTGTGAGCGGGGTTTTCGCCGGCGGCGACCTGGTGCGCGGGCCGAGCCTGGTGGTGCATGCGGTCCGGGACGCCCGCCGCGCCGCGCTCGGCATTCACCGTTACCTGTCGCACCGGCGGATGTTCGAACTCGACGCGGACCAGACCGATCACCTCAGTCCGGAACTCACCACCTGACGGCCGCGCGGGCCGGCGTTGGAACTTGAAATCGTGTCCTGGATCGGATTCCCTGTCGCCCGTCTATGGAAACAGAATGGCTTGCTCAGGGAAAGGCGCGCGCAGGTTGGATGTGGGGCTTGTCCGTGTGTTTGCCGGTGGGCTTGGCGGCCGCGATCGAGGCGGGTGCAGCCGATTCCCAGTCGCGCTGGGAAAAGGACATTCAAGCGTTCGAGGCATCCGACCGCACCAATGCGCCACCACCGAACGCGATCCTCTTCGTCGGGAGTTCGTCGATCCGGCT
>DAOOQY010000385.1:0-4905 GCA_035389025.1 Verrucomicrobiota bacterium | reverse complement strand
CGGCGAAACGGCGACCTTTGTCGTAGACGGCATCCGATGCTGGGGCACGGCCCAATTCTTCACTTCGCTCTACGAGAACACGCCCGGCATCTTCTCCATCCAGGCGTATGCCAGTGAGCGCACTGCCGTGTTCACGTTCGACCCGGGCGTAGTGTCCTGCGATCGGATTCGGGCGATTATGGAAGCCCCCGTCCCCTTTGACGATGGCACCACGAGCCAGGTGTTCAGATGCGTCTCGGTTCAGTGACGCTCTTGAGCGCCCGCAGTCTGACCGGGCCCAGCAGCCCGGATTCGGCTAGGGGCTCGTTCTTCTTCCACAGCCGCCAGCTCGTGAAGGTGTATCGGCCGGTCGGACTGCGCCGTCCCTCATCGATCCACTGCGGCCAGGCTTTGAGTGTGCCGTTCGGGTTGCGCTCGCTGTCCTCCGGCAGGAACTCGTCGCCGATCTGCCGGTTGATCCACAGGTTCACCACCTTGACTTCGAGCACGTTGTCGCCCGGTTGAACGGCGCCCGTCGCCTCGACGGTGAAGGGCGCTTTCCACAGAATGCCAAGCGGCTTTCCGTTGAGTGTGACCTCGGCGATCACCGCAACCCGGCCCAGATCGAGCCAAAGACGATGGTCCGACGCGATGAGTTCGGGCGGCACCGCGAAGGTTGTCGAATAGACCGCGGTGCCCGAGAAGCACTTCACGCCGGGCTCGGGATGATCGCTCCAGGAAATCAGCCGGTCGAAGACCACCCGGTCGGGCGCGCCCCAATTCGCCGCGAAGCGCACCTCCCAAGGCCCGAGAATCGCCACCGGCTCGGGCAATGAACCGACCTCGGCTCGCCAGGCCGACCCGCGCGCCCGCTCGAACCTGTAAGCGCCCGGCTCGGAGACGAGCGCCGCGATGGCTCCGCCGGAGGTTCGGGTCAGCGCAACGGGCGGAACACCCGCCGGCGCCGACAGGCTCGACCTGGTCCGGTCCGGGGCGCTCGAGGCCGTGGTGAGAATCGGCACGCCATTGCGGGTGACCGCCGTCACTCGGTCAGGCTCGAAATCGGCCCCCTCGCGGAACACGACAAACGCGGATTCGTAGGCGTCGAACCGGATGGGGACGCGCGTAAGACCGCCCGACTCGTCGTAAGCGGGCGCGGCTGCGACGCGCCCCGTGTCGGGCCACCAGAACTCGGGGCGGCGTCCGCTGACGCGGAACGAGCAAAGGGCGTCCTCGGGATAGGGGTTTTTGTTCGCGACAAAGTAGACCTCGGTATCGCCAATGCGGCGATGGATGAATCGCAGGCTCTGGTCGCCACGCGTTGTCTGGGCCTGGAAATCGGGGGGCACGCCCAGCCTTTCGAGCAGTCGGCAGAGGATTTCGATATCGGGGATGGGATCGACAGTGCCTGTGCCCGCCTGGACGTCGCCCCAGGGGCCCATGCCCAAGGACCCCAACTCGAGGGCGGCGGACCACGAAGTGTCCGTTTCAGGAGTCTGCGGCTCTTTGTCCGAGGCCAGCCATTGGCCATCGCTGAGCACGTCAACGACGCGGTTGTTTTCGTATTCGAGTCTCAGCCCGCCAATCAAACCGGCCGGGCTGGCCGATGTCGTGGCGTTGAGCACCGACACCGACAGGAGATTGCGGCCCGGTTCGAGCCAGGGTTTGAGGTCCAGCTCATAGGTGCGGGCCCAGTTGTCGCCCGAGCCGGCCGCGTGCCCATTGACCTCGCACTCGAATGCGTTGTCCGCGGTCATCACGAGCCGGGCCGACACCAGCCCCCCCGCCTCGACATCGAAAGCGCGGCGGAAGAATCGCCGTCCGGGGGGCGCGCTCGAGGCGGGATTGCCTTCCTTGAACCAAATCCACTTCGCGGGGGCGAGCAGGCTCTCGGATTCAGGGTGCGCTGGCGGTTTGGGTGAGAACTCACCGCCCCAGAAGATGCGTCCTTGACCGTAACTGCGGGGCTCGAGGTCGCGCGGGGCATCACCCTGCCCCCACAACTCGAGAGCGAGGGCCCGGACCTCGTCGTCGCACGCCGGAAAGCCACTGAGGCTGGGGGACTTGCGGGGCGGTGCGCCGGCCACCGTGGCGCCGTCGGCAACGAGTTCCTTGATCTTGCGCAGGAGCCCGGGCGTCATGGTCTCGGTCTGAGGCAGAACGAGCATCCGGTAACTCATTCCATCAGGCAGGACCAACCGTCCGTCTTTGACCTTCATACGTTCGAGCACCACTTCCGGAGGGCAGCCGTCGAAATTGTAGCCGGGGCGGTCGTACCCGGATTTGACAGGGGATTTGAACGACTGGGGCGCCATCTCGGGCGCGAGGAAACAGAGATCGGCCACGAACAGGCCTTGCTGAAGCAGGAACTGGCAGCGGGCCAGGTATTCGTGCCAGGCCTTGGACTGTTCCCACCAGGTCTGGGTCCGCTCGTAGTGCAGGCCCCAGGGGCCCATCGACATGCCCGGACGCGCGTCCGTCCAGGGCTGCATGGCATAGCGATGAAAGACGAAGCGGTTGATGCCCTCGCAAAAAGCCCAATCCCCGAGGTCTTTGAGCAGACCCGGATGCCATTGCCATCGTTCGGCGTCGGTGGCCGTGAACGCCTCGGCCCCGAGAATTCGCTTGCCGTACACATGCGCCGCCGAGGACATCTCGGTGCACGTGGACGCCGCTCCGAATTTGGCCCATGCCCAGAACTCGGCCATCGGTTCGTCGGCCCGTCCGGCATAGGTGAGGTTGTCGGCGGGCTCGCCATACGCCTCGATCGAGAGCCGGATTCCGTTGCGGCGGGCCAACTCCTGGAAATGCCCCGCGTAGTTCTCGACCAACAAATCGCTCACAGTCATCCGCACATCCCACAGAAACCGTTCCGAAACCTCGAGACTGTCCACGACATGGCCGGCCAGCACCGGCAGAAGAGGAAACGGATCGTAACCGCGAAGGCGCTCGAACTCCTCACGGAACTTCGGCGTCCAGTTCTGCGAACCCACCTCCCAACTGTCGATATGGGTCGACACCACGGTCTTGTCCTGGCCGATCAGGCCGGGGGAATCCGCGATGATCTTGGACATCAGGCCCGCAAAAGCCGCCTCGGCCGCTTCCTTGCTGAGCTTGTCGCACTCGAGTCCGCGTCCCGACAGCGGGGCGGGATGGTTGTCCTTGCCCGTGGTGGTGTGGCCCAGGCGCAGGAGGGTCCACGCGCCGGGCGGCACGTCCCAGCTCACCCGCCCCGCTTTGCAGTGCGGCTCGCCCAGGGCCACAATCCGGTCCCGCGGCACGATCGCGTCCGATCCGAGGTTTGGAAACTCCGAGCGCGACGGAATCTCCTGGATGGTTGCGGTGGATTTGCCGGCCAGGTTCGGGATGGTGTAGGGCTTGGGCGGGGTCGGGAAGGCGAACACGGCGATATCACGATAGAAGTCACCGACGGTACGCGGCTGGGCCAACTGTGTCTCGATGCGTTGCGGGCCCACGACATTGGTGTGGGTCCAGACGAGCACCTGCATCGACAGTTCCGGCGTGATCCAGGGCCCGCCGCTGCCGCACCAGCCGGCGTCGTTGTTGACGTTGACCTGCAAGCCGAGCCGAGCGGCCTCCGCGTTGATGTGCTTGAACATTTCGCGCCACAACGGCCCCGCAAAGGCCGCCGGACCCGTGGGCGCGCCCTGATCGGTCTCCATGTAGAGCACTCCCCCGATCCCGACCCGCTGCATCGCTTCGAGATCGAGTGTGATCCCCTCGCGGCTCAGGTTGCCATCGAGGGGGAACCAATACACCCATGGCCGGGCCGACGGAGGCGGGTTGCGGAATCCAGTTTCGAGAGCGTCATCGGCCCAACTGCCGAAGGAGCCGAACAGACACAGAACAGCCAGGACGCAACGGATGTGTGATTTCATACGATGGAACTGCCAGGGATCCAGACACAGATTCCCTTTGACACGGATCGCCGCCCGAGGAAAGCCAAATCCGAGTCCGCCAATGCCGAATCTGCGAGCGGGGGGCGGGGGTGCCCCGCCCCGATTGCAACCTGAACAATCACGGGCCTGCGGCTGGCGTCGTCTGGTCGTCGTCAGCGACCCCACCGGCCTCCTGGTCCGCGGCGTCACCGCATTTCATTACGGACCGGGCGCAGAGGTTGACCAGGAACGAGTTCAACTCCGGCTCCTCCTCGCGCTCGATGTAAAGAATGGCCGAAGTCGCGCAGAGGATGGCGGTCTTGTCCCCTGCGGCTGCAAGTTCCCTGCGATACGCCTTCAACTCGGCAACGAGTCGCAGAATCCGCTCGGGCGTGAAGATGGCTTTGGTCATCTCCCGCATGGCGGGCAGGTAGTACTGGTCGAAGGCCCTGTTCTTCTGGGCCTTCGAGGCCTTGACTCCGGGCCGCAGGACCCCGGTTTCCTCCACCATGGGTTGGAGCCTCTCGATGAGGAGCGCTACCCAGGGACGAATCTCGTCGGCGCCCAGGAGGAGGCGGGCCGAATCCTCGCGGTCAAGAAGATCAACCGCCCTGCGGACCATGAGCTGGGAAGTGTCCTCAGAGGCCGCCTGCAACTCCGGATGGGCATCGAGCAGGCGTTGCCAGCGCGCGGCGCTCTCGGGATCCGCCATCGCCTTGTCCAGCCACTCCTCGACCTTGTCCGGGTTCGCCTCCGGGTCAAGGTTGAAACCCACCTTCTTGAGCAGCTCCTTCCTGGCTGCCTCTTGGGCGGCAGCCCATGCCTCCAAACCGTACAGGAACATGCGGCCCAGAAACGGGTTTGCGTCATCCGTTTCTTCAGCGGTCATCAGGGCGCAGGCCTCGATCATGAGCGCGTCCAGGTGGCGGCCCTGCTGGACGTATCCTGGCACGAGCAAGAGCAGGCGCATGCTGATCTCGTTGCGGCGCTCCTTGGTGGCCAGGAACAGCAGCGCTTTGCGCATCAG
>DAOOQY010000384.1:0-4906 GCA_035389025.1 Verrucomicrobiota bacterium | reverse complement strand
GCTGTCCAAGAGCCAGATCACGCCGTCGTGGACACGGAAATCCCAGTCAAACCTCATGTCGCCGGTCTCGACGGTGATCTTGAGCGGCACGCGCACGCCGTCGCGCCTGGCGACATACTCGCTGTAACTCTCCGTCACGGTTCCGTACTGAACGCTTCGGGGCAGCAGTGTGGCAGCGTCCGCGAGGATCTCGGCGTGGCTGATCTTCCGGCTGAAGTAGCCCCGAAAACTGTTTTGGATGCCGTTTCCACACGCGACGCCGACCTCGGGCGAGAAATCGAGAGCGAAGCGTAACGTGTCGCCTTCGTTCGTCAGGCTGGCCACCTTGGCGCCGGGGCGGCTCAGGTGGTGAAGCACAGAGGTCCAGGCGACTCCTTGCCGCTGCGTTCGTGACGCCCTGGCGAGGTCAATGTCGGCGAGTTTCCTCGCTTCCGAGCCGATCAGGTGGAACGTGTAGGCGAGCGACCCGACCGAGGGTGGTGTATTCTCAAGCCAGGGGCGGTTGGTCGAGATCAAGCCGGCCAAGATGCGCTCCGGGTCTGCTGGCGAGCCCGGCGAGGTTCCCTGTCCACGGAACCAGGCCGTCATGCACACAATGGCAGCGAGCAAACCGAACAGTCGCATATCCAGAATGACACTCGACGGGTTTGTTTCTTAGAACCGTCGGTTGGCGGGGTCGAGGGAGGGGAGCGATCGCACACTCAACACTGAACGCCGTCGGGGAACACCAAGTCCAACGTGGTCCTATTGCAGGTGAGGTGGCAAGGATCGGTATGCGGGCTCCAAGCCGGCCCGTGCGGCGGCCTCGGTGATGCGGGCGGCGGTGGCGTCGCCATCGAAGGCATTTCCCTTCCATGTGTGCCACTCGCGCTGGCATTGGTTGAAGCGCACCGATTCGCCCGAGGTCGCGTGAACGACATTCGACTCGAAGAGGAAGCCCTTGCTCCCTTCATCGACGAAGAAGCCGTTGTTGGGCGCGCCACCGTGTGCGAAGGCGCTGCGGTGGACGTCGTGGATCAGGTTTCCCCGCAAGATCGTCCCCGGCTGGAATCCCAGCGTGTAAACACCTCCACCGTCTGCGAGCTTCTTCATGACATCGTAGATGTGGTTGTACTCAACGGTGCACCTCACCTGCGTCGTGGGAGTAGTGTCCCAGCGGTAGCCGACCGACACGCCGCTGTAAGGGAGGTCGTGGATGACGTTGTGGGCGACGCGGGTGTCGGCGGAGAAGGCGACGAAGACGCCCACGGCGCCGCGGCTATCCGCGCCGCAACGCCGGATCACGCAGTTGGCGATGGTGTTGGCCGTCGGGGCATCCGCCGGGTCCGCCCAGTCAGCGTCGAGGGGACCCTCCGTGCCCGTGGCCAGTGGCCCCGTCCCGCGCCAGCCAACCATCACGCCGTTGCCGCCGATCTCCTCAACCACGCAGCCGATCACCGTGTTACGGCGAGAGCCGGGGCCGAATCCAATGCCCGAATTGTTCAGGTGCGCAAAACGGCAGTGTTCAAACCGGACATCTTCGGCATAGGCACACTCGACCGCCACCGGCTGGACCTGGGTCGGGAGTTTGGTGCTGGGGCCAAAGTGCGCCGCCTGAATCTCCGAGTAGCCGGCCGCCGGCAAGGCAAAGTCCGTGTGCTCAAAACGCAGTCCCTCGAAACGGAGGTTACGGACTGGCCGAGCTTTCGCTCCGGCGATCTTCACCAACTGCGTCAGAACCGGAGCGACAGCGACTGTTTGAGCTGGAGTCTCGCCCGGGCGAACGAGGTAGGTCAGGGTCCCGGTACGGCGGTCGAGGAACCACTCTCCCGGTTGGTCGAGTGCAGCACGGGCATGCTCGATGAACGCGGGTTTTCCGGGGCTCGCCGTGGTCATGTCACCGTGGCCGATCCACCCGACCGCCGTGGCGGTCGTAAGCTGGCGTTCGTCCGAGGAAGTGACCAGGGCGCGCGAGACCGACCAGTTCTCGTAGACCACCAACTCAGCGTCTTGGCCGCCCAGGTCTTCATGCGGGAGCGCCCGATCGAAAGTGAACGATTTAACCTCGTTGCCAACGGTGGCGATATGGAGCACACCGTCGTCATCCGGCCAGCGGGCACGGACGGCTCGCTGGTCATTGACAACCAGTTGTCGGAAGAACCACTGGCCCGACTTCACCTCGGCCAATTCCGCGACCCACTTCGAGCCGTCGACAGCCTTCCAGTTCCTGATCGCTTGGCCACCGCTGATCGCCACCCTCTCTCCCGGGGCGGCGGCGTAAGTGATGGCATAGTCGGCGGAACCTGAGTCAGCGGGCGTGAAGATCATCGGCCCGTCCAACACATAGGTGCCGCCGTGGAACACCACGCGCACATCGTTCTTCAGCCCCGCCGCGACGAGCGCCCGAACCGCCGCCATCGCCCGTGCGGGTGTTGCGAACGGCTGATCCTTCGTGCCCGGGTTGGCATTGCTGCCGTTGGGCGCGACGTGGAAGTCGGCCGCGGTCGCCAAGGTAGTGACAAGTACCAGTGCAGCCAGCGTGATTTGTGCAGGACGCAGGTTCATAGGATGTGGGGATGTCTGTAGCATTTGCGTTCGAGGACAATAAGCGGGCAGACAGTCCGCTGTCACGGGTGGATTGGAGGCACCAAAAGCCCCCGTCACGGCATCGTGCCCAGGTGAAAGAGCGACTCCGGCTCTTCCGAGTGCGGAGGACTCCAGGACGGTGGGTCAGCACAAGCGGTGTAGCCCGGGTGCTCTCGACCGTAATTTGACGGCTTCCAGACAACGTCCGATGGTCCCGTTAGATCATTTGGGCCGGACCAGATCGTCTATGAATCGATCTCTTCGCAGGCTCTCGCTTGCCGCCTGCTTGGGTTGTCTGCCGGTTGTTTGCACGCCTGCCACCTTTTACGTGGCGCCGCCACCGCAAGG
Organism: Verrucomicrobiota bacterium; assembly: GCA_035389025.1. Classification (GTDB taxonomy): domain Bacteria; phylum Verrucomicrobiota; class Verrucomicrobiia; order Limisphaerales; family J093; genus MWFF01. The sequence continues at coordinate 1,993 of DAOOQY010000384.1, read as the reverse complement.
AGACGATGCTCATCCCGGCACGGACGCCCAACCGTTTGCCCGCATCCAACGCGGCATCGACGCAGCCCAGACTGGCGACACGGTGGTGCTTGAGCAAGGCACCTACCTGGAAACCGTTCGCTTCCGAGGGAAAGATCTCGTGCTGCGCAGCACCGATCCGTTCGACCCGACCGTGGTCAGCCGGACCGTCGTCGACGGCAACGGGGCGCGCCTGGTCGTCGTCTTTGACGGCATCGAGACCGCCGCCTGCGTGATCGAGGGATTGACCTTGACCCGCGGCTCGCTGATCGGCTCGGACGCTTTGGGAGCTGGCATCAGCGGGGGGACAGCCCACCAGAGGACACGGGCCACCCTCCGCAACAACCGGATCCTCGCGAACCTCGAAGTGGGTATCGCCTACTGCGACGGCCTGATCGAAGGGAACACCATCAGCGACAACACCTCGTGGCGGAGTGCTGGTGGCCTGGCCTACTGCAACGCGTGGATCGGTTTCAACCTGATCGTCGGCAACCGATCGCGCTGTGACGGCGGTGGCGGCTTGGCTGGCTGCGGCGGGAGCATGGTGGGAAACCTCATCGTCGCCAACATCACCGACGGCAGCGGCGGCGGACTGTCCGACTGCGACGGCCTGCTCCAGAACAACACCGTGGCGGACAACCGGGCCAATGGGCCTTCCGGTGGCGGCATGGTCCAATGCTCAGGCCCGATCGAGAACGGCATTGTGTGGAGCAATGCTCCCCAGGGTGGTCCACAACTCGTCGAATGCAGCGTTCCTACCTATTCCTGCATTCAGAACTGGACTGAAGGGGGCCAAGGCAACATCACGGCTGACCCTCTCTTCGCGAATGGCCTCGGCGGTGATTACCGGCTCCTTCCGGGCTCTCCATGCGTCGATGCCGGAGAGCCGGGTGGTCTGTGGCTGCCCGAACGCGACCTCGCTGGGACCCACCGAGTCCTTTATGGCGGCCGCAGGTTCGCGGTGGATATGGGCGCCTACGAGTTCAGCATCGCCCGATGCGAGGTGGCGGCCGATCGTCGATACGCCACCCTCACGTGGAGTTCGCGCAACGGCGCGTACTACTCGATCTCCTGGTCAACCGATCTGGAGACTTGGTATTCCGCCGCCGCCGTCCGCTCGACCAGCGACTTGACGACCACCTGGATCGACGACGGCTCGATGACGGGCGGTTCGCCCGCGACGGTTCCATGGCGCTTCTACCGGATCACTAAATGACCCCCGCCTCCGATGGGCCGGGCCTTCACAGTCGCTTGCGGTCGGTTGATGTTCAAGGGAATCGGCTTTGGCCCCCGTTGCGCCTCGCTTGAAACGTCCCCTTGAGGATGTAGGCACGGGGTCCCTGCAGCAGCGCACAGCGCTCGCCTGTGGCAATCGCTGCATTTGTTATGACTACGCCCGTCAGGGGGTTGAACACCTGGAACCGCAGCGGGCGCCGAGCTTCCAGGGTTAGCCCCCCTTCAAGGATGCCCATCGGAAGGCAGACAAACGCGCTGCCTTTGGCACTGCCGATGTTGCGATGGCAGCCGTTGGTCGCGCCACGGACGTCAGGCCAGTAGCGATTCGGTTGACCGTTGCAGAACACCGTGAACGGCGCCGCCGACTCGAGTCCGTCGTTCCGCTCCCAAGTGGCCAGGTCGGACGATAGAATCTGGTGAAGGTGCCGAAACGCATCAATACCAGGCGTGTCTTGGAAGCTGTCCCGCGCATAGACGCCCGCACTGGAATGGAAGACGTACGCCGGCAGGTTGGCGATCCAGGCAAACACAGCCGCCGAACACAGCTTGATCGGATCGCTCTCGGAGGCGACGGATGAGCCGGGGCCGATTGGCTCGTTGCTGCTGACGGGAGGCACGCCCGGCAAGCGCCCGGCGCGGTAGCAGTCGCGCACCGGCAGCCAGCCACCCTCGGCCGTTCGGGTGTCGCGGCTGAAGTGGACCGTCGCCAGGTCGGCCGCGCTACCTTGGTAGTTGGAGC
>DAOOQY010000383.1:0-4918 GCA_035389025.1 Verrucomicrobiota bacterium | reverse complement strand
CTGCACCGAATCCCGCGATCGCGTCGCAGTTGCAGGTCAGGCGTCACTGGCGCGGGATCGGTGAGCCTGGTCGTTCGACCTGATGCGCTGGCACGCGTCCTGACCATGATCACGCTCGGTTACCTCTTGTTCTGTCTGGGGGGCCTGATCGCCTTGGCTGGCGACATTGGGTTCCTAGTCATTGCCCGCAGGAGTGGACCTGCGTCCTTTTGGAGTTGCCTGCTCCTGCCGCCAGTATCGCTGATTTTCTTTGTTCTGAACCTGAAGGCGACCTGGAAGCCCGTGGGGATTTCACTGGTCGGGCTCGTGATGGCGGGTCTTGGTTGTCAGATCGCCGGAATGGACTTTTTCGACTGGGGTGATTGACATGCGGATGAGGTCGAACCAGACGCGCCAGCCCACGCCGGGAGAGCGTCTCAGTTACAATCGCGCGTCAGTGGCCCGGCGTGGCTGCGCTGGCCTTTCCAGATGCAGGGGAGACCATCAACTTCCTGATTGGGGTTACGGGACCAGCACGCGATAGTAGCGCATGGTTGCGGACGGCGGTTCGGTATAGCGCATGGACTCGGACTGCGCCACGGATTCCGCGAGAGTCACCCAGGGTTGTCCGGTCAGGGCGATCGAGGCTTCGACGCGGTACCTGACGCCAGGGATGCTCACCCACTCGAAGCGCAGGCCATCGGCGGGACTCGATGGCACGTTCGCAAGTTGCGGCGCCGGGATGTGGCGATTGGGCTCGAGGGGTGTGGGCGAAGCGAGGAGATCGCGGATCAGGGCCTGTCCATCCGGCACTGAGCCGTAGGAAATGTCCGCGGGCAGGGTTGGGAGGCGCAGATAGTCGACGATCACCGGCATGCCGGCCTGCATGCGTACCAGCGCGACCACGCCGCCGCTGACGAGTTGGAAGCTGGTGTGGGCATCGGTTGGGGTTGTTTGAGACGGTTCGCCATCGGCCCAGAGAAGGCGCAACTCCCTTGCTTCGAACTCGAATCCGGCGGGGACCGGCGATCGGGTCAGGTCGGTGAACGAATCGGCAAGATACCAACCTTCGAGCGAGACGGGCAGGGGGCCCTCATTGAGCAACTCGATCCAGGGCTCGCGCTCGCCGGCGTTGTCGACCGGGCCGGCGGCATTCACGGCCACGGCTTCATTGAGGAAGACGGGCGGGAAGGGGGGCAGCGTCTGGGCGAGCGAGTTGGGGCGGCCAGGCGTGACGGCGTCGACTGTGCCTTCGACTTCGAGGTCCATTCCCCAGGCGACGTCCGAGCTGTTGGCGTTGTTCTGGTGAACCTCGACTGCGACGACGTTGGTGCCGTATTGGAGCGCGTCCTGCTCGATGAGAAACGGGCCCTCGAGGGCCGCGTTGTCGACCCATCGCCCGGCGAAGGTGTTGAAGGCGACCTGGTCGCCTGCGTTGAATCCGCGGCGCAACAACTCGGTGCCGTTGAGGTAGACGATGGCGGAGTCATCGATGATGGTGTTGACCTTGAGGCGCGCCCCGGCGGTGGGGCCATCGTACAGGAACGAGGTGCGAAAGCAGAACGTGGTCGCCCCGATGGTCAGCCTTGTGTTCATGGGCGCGGGCAAGGCCGCGTTATCGGCGTAGAGCAGGGCGCGTCCGGAGAGCCAGGCGGAGTCGTCATAGCCGGGATTGCGCCAGGCAACGCCGAGATTTCTGCCCGACTGTTCGTAGCGCCAGAGGTTCGTCATCTCGAGCAGCCGGCGGGACTGGACTGATCCGAGAGCGGGGACGGCGGCCCAATTGGCGACGCGTGTGTTGTCCTGTTTGGCGTCGATCAACTGGAGCGAGCCGCCCTGGCCATTGGCCGCGCTGGGCCAGGGGGCTTCCGAGGAAAAACGCACCGCGTCGAGCGTGTCGGCCTGGCCACCCGGCGCGACGCGCGTCAGGCGGACGGTGTCGGCGGTCAGATCGAGGTGGCCGGTCCACTGGCCGGCGATCGGGACGGCGGCGCCGTAGACCGCTTCGAAGGCTGCTCGATTGCCCACCACGACGGTGAAGGCGCCGGGTTCGAGCGTCATGTCATGCGGGAACGCGAACGCGAGCGCATCGGCGGTGAGTTCCACGCCGTCGAGGTCCGCCGTCGCACTCGAAGAGTTATTGACGATCTCGATGAACTCGGTCGCGTTCGATGCGGGGCGGTACATGATTTCGTTGATGACCAGGTGCGACTGGGGTTGGACGACAACGCGAAACGTCCGCTCGGCGTAGCGAGGGGGCGGACCGTCGTCGGTGACCCGCACGGTCACGTCGCCGGCGCTGGCGCCCTGGTCAGGCCCGACAGGCCAGAAGATGCGGCCAGTGGCGGTGTCGATGGACATGTCGGCGGGGGCGCCGCCGGCGAACGAGAAGGTGAGCGTCTGAGGAGGCAGGTCGGCATCGAGCGCCGCGGCCTGGATGGCGAGCGTGTCGCCTTCGAGCAGGGCCTGGTCGGCGATTGGGAGGAGGGCAGGGGCCTGGTTCACCTCGTTCACCGTAACGTCGTAGGCGCGGGTGGAACTGGCGTGGGGCGGCTGGAGTTCGGTGGCGCGCACGACGAAGGACGCGTTGGGGGGGCCGATTTCCTCGCCGGGCAGCCATCTGATCTCGCCGGTCTGAGGCGCGATCGTCGCCCCGGGCGGAGCGGCATCGAGCGCGAAGACCAGCGGGCTGGGCGGAGTGTCCGGGTCGAACGCAGCGATGCGGAGGCTGAACAGACTGTCTTCGGCGACAGACTGCGTTGGGAGGGACGGCATGACAGGCGGATTGGGCACCTCACGAACGCGGACGTTGAAGCTGGTGGTGTCGGTGTGCTCGGGCGAGCCCTGGTCGGAGACGCGGACGGTGAGAGCCACACTGGTGTCGCCTCGCGATTCGTCGGCAATCCATGTGAAGGCGCCGTCCTTCGTGAGGATGGCATTTTCGGGCGCGCCGGGTGCGAGAGTGAAGATGAGGCGATTGGGGGGCAGATCGGGATCAGTGGCGGTGCATTCGAGGGCGAGCAAGGCCCCTTCATCCACGGTTTGGTCGGCGATGGGAGTGATCCGGGGCGGTTCGTTCACTTCCGTGACGTCCACGTCGACTTTCAGGTTCCCGATTCGGACCGGCGTTCCGGTGTCCGCGGCGTGGATGAGGAAGCGCAGGCGGCTCGGGCCGTCGGCTTCGCCGGGCACCCAGCGGAACTCGCCGGTCTGTTCGTTCAACGCGGCCTCGGGCGGGGCGTCCGGGCCGAGGCTGTAGCGCACCGTCTCGCCGGCATCGGGATCGGTGGCTCTGACGGTGAAGACCAGCGGGCTGCCTTCGGCGACAGTCTGGCCGGGCAACGACTCGAAGACCGGGGGCCGGTTGGCGCCGGCCAGGCTGTTCGGGGTGCGGGGAGTCGATTCGACCATTTCGTACGCGGGCAATCCGGCGCCATCGGGGAATCGCCCGAAGCTGATGTCGTTGGACAGTGGACCGAAGGAGACCGTGTCGACAGGGGCGCCGTCCGGATCGAACAGGCCGATGTGTTCGCCGCCCTGGGCGAGCTTGAAGTTGACGTGCAGGTCCTGGCCCGGGGCGTTCTGGTCGGTCTCCTCGTCGGCCCAGAGCAGCAGGAAGCCGCCGGGTGGGATGACGGTGCCGGCGGGGATCGAGAACTTCGTTGGGGTATCGAGGTTGTCGGTCAATGTGTACGTGCCGAGGTGAGCCGGGTAGGGACCGGCGTTGTGGAGTTCGAACCAATCGTCGAAATCGCCATCGGCAGGATCGGCGATCGTGCGGGTGTTGCCGGCCATCCACTCGTTGATAGTGACACGCACCGGCGGCCATGCGGGGCTGTTGGGCAATGCCGGAGTGGGATTATGGAAAAGCCGGCGGGCGTGCGGGGCGCCGTCCGGATAGGATCCGTACGAGCAGTCGGCGGCGACGTCGGCGTAGGAGATGGCATCGAGGACGAGGGTGCGGCCCAGGTGCTGCCAGGCCAGGACCACGGTGCCGCTGCCGCTATCGAGGCGGAAGGAGGCATGCACATGGGAGCCATCGGTCTGCTCGGGCTGCGCGTCGGCCCAGACCAGCAGGCGTTCACCGGGGCCGATCCTCGAATCATCGGGGAAGGCCCATTGACGGAGATTCGAGGGATCGTTGCTGAGGTGGCAACCTGTGAGATCGACGGCATTCGTGCCGGCGTTGAACAACTCGATCCAGGGGTCGAATTCGCCGGCGTTGTCGGCCAGCGCGCTGGTGTTGGACGGCATGACTTCACTGATCCAGAGCAGGGGGAACTCGGGGAGCGGTGCGGCGACGTTGTTTGACTGGCCGGGCGTTGCCAAGGGCAGCGTGCCGCCGGGCTGGATGGCGGTCCAATTGCCGATGCGGTCGTTGTCGCGGAACACGTTGATCAACTGGAGCGACGCGCCGGCGCCGTCGGCGGCGGCGGGCCAGGGTGGATCGTCGCCGTAGGTGACCTGGTCGAGAACGGTTGTGTTTGTGCCTTCAGTCCATTGCAGGCTGAGCGTCTCTCCGCCATTGTCGAGTGCGCCGTTGAATTCCGCGACCACGGCCTCGGCGTTGCCGTAGCTCGATTGGTAGCCCGGCAGGCTCCCGGCCACAACCGCATACCCGCCCGGCGCGATGAAGCGTCCGTGTCCGATGGTGGCATCAATTCCGTCCACGCGGAGCCCGCCCAGGGGGAGGGTTTCCGTGGGGGAAAGGTTGAGGATTTCGACGAAGCTCGAGGCGGGGGCCGCGGGGTGGTACATGATTTCGCTGATGAGGAGCTTGCCTTCGAGCGACACGGGCGATCCGGTGTAGGTGACCGTGAGGGTGGCGTTTCCGACGACGGCGCCCTGTTCATCCAGGGCGCGGAAGGCGAGGGCGTTGCTTCCGGGGTCGAGGGCAATGCGGATTTGCCAGACGGTTTCGCCGATCCATTTGACGGCG
>DAOOQY010000382.1:0-4929 GCA_035389025.1 Verrucomicrobiota bacterium | reverse complement strand
GCTGGCGGCGGCGCACGGTTTCGAGCTGGTCCCGGGTCAATTTGCCGTCGGCCAGGAGGAGGTCTCCGACTTCTCGTTTGGCAAGATCAGAATCCACGGGTCAGTTTGCCGGCACTTCAATCGTTGAGTTGGTCTTGAAGGCGAACACGCTTGTCTGCCCGGCCGTGTTGGTCAGGACCAGGTTCTTGAGCGAGATGTCCTGGATCGCGTAGTCGGCGATGACCTTTTCGCCCAAGGGCAGTATCTGGAGCTTGTCGGCGACTCGCACGTAAGCTCGAAGCACGCGGGTGGACGACTCGACGCAGCCGAGGTAGAGGAGGGGGACCTTCTTGGTCGGCGGCGGGGCGGGCGGCTGAAAGTGAAGCGTGAAGAAGGGGTTGATCACGTTGCTCGAGACCTCGATCGCCGGCACCGCCGAGGTGGTGAACATGTCCGGGATGGGCTCGGCGAGGGGCGGGTTTGCCGAAGCGCGCGGCCCGGCGGGCGACTTGAGGTCCGGGAGCCCCCCGCCGAAACCGAAGAGGACCAGCGCGAGCAGGATCACCAGCCCCGCCAGGAGGAGGGCTGAAAACCAGATTGTTCTTTCCAGGGCGCCGAGCATGCAGCGAGTTCTTGTGAGATCGGTCACTCCGACGGTCCGTCGGCGGCGACGACCCAACCAGAAACCGTCAGTTCGAGCAAGACATCCTCCGGGCGTTCCGGCGAGTGTTTGCGGGCGAGAATCTGGCCGGCGAAGAAGACCGGTTTGTTGGTGAGGACGGCGCCCAGGCCGACGAGGTTGAGGTCGTCGCCCCGGAGGGGGAGGCTGGTCACGAACTGGGCGACCGCGGGGGTTGGGCCGAACAGTTCGATGCGCATGGGCAATTCTTCGAGGAGTCCGTCGCCGGCGCTGTCTCTCCGATGGCTGATCGAGGGGAGTTGGGTGAGGCTGCGCAGGCCGGCGACCTTCGAGTGCACGGCCGCCAGCAGGAGTTGGTTGGCGAAATAGAGACGCGGCCAGAGCAGGCGCGGATCGACCAGATCGACCGAGTACTCGGGCAGGCCGTTGAGGACAGCGGGCTCGCAGGCGACGCCTTTCTCCTTGGCGAGGCGCGTGAGGGCATCGGCCTGGCGGCTGCGATCGTTCTGGAAGTCGATGAGTTGAAACGGTTCGGCGAGTCGGGCGTTGACGTCGGGGGGCAACTGGAGGCGTGTCTGGACTGCGGTTTGGGCCGACTCGAGATGGCTCAGAGCGCCGCGAAGCTCCTCGACTCGCTGGTCGACCTGGGTGAAATCGAGGCCGGCGCATGCTTCGTGCGTGCGATTGGTCATCACGAAACTATGCCAGAGATTGGTGAGTGGCCGGTCGAGGCCGTCGACCCGCCGCGACAGCGGTTTGAACACCGAGGCGTAATAGAGCGCCAGCACCAGCCCCGCCAGGGCGGTCGCGATCGGGAGCCGGCTCGAGTGCGGGTGGGAAGCCATGGCTACGGTTCGGTGACGCCGGGGGACGCTCCATCGCGCGGTCGCGGCGCCGGGCCGAGGCGTCTGGGAGCGGGGGCTCGATCCGGTTGAAGCAGCGCATCGATCACGCCGTTGGTGCGGACGGACGCCACCTCCATTGCGATGGCGAAGACGCGGTTGCTGATGACGACGCGTGGATCGACCACGGCGCGCTTGCGCTCGGGTGGCAACGCGTCGGCGCGCTCGAAGATCGGCTTTTGTTTGAGATCGCTGACCACCTGACTGAGGATGCGGCGGGCGGCATCGCCCTGTTGAGGAATGCACAGTTCGGCGATGAACTCGCGCCGCGGCGGAAAGGCGTTGGTCGAGGGCGGGGGCACGGGTTCATTCACCGCATTGGTCGGCGGTGGCAGAATGGGGGCGGCGGCATAGCTGGCGGCGTCCGCGAACAGGGCGAGCCAGAAATCGTCGTTGGTGCGGATTTGGCGGAGGGCGGCGAGGGCGGCGAGGGTATCGAGGGAGTGCTGCTGGCGTTGGAGCACAGGGCGAAGCGCGGCGTACCCGGCGTCCAGGCGGTGGGCGAGGTGGACGACCGTCTCGGCGGAGAGCAGGGCGGCGCGGGTTTGGGCGATGAGGAGTTTCTTACGTTCGAGCAACGCGCTCTGTTGCCATGTCGCCAGGCCCAGGGCGGCCGCGATGAGCAGGAGGAGCGCGATGTTGGCAGCCTGCAGCCATTCCCACCGGCGGTGGCGCCGCGCCAGGCTCTTCAGTTCGGGCGGCAGCAGCGAAACGGTCGATCCCGCGCGGCCCAGGGCGGCCCGCGCCGCTCCGTAGGCAACCCAGTACTGGTCCATGGCCAGGTCCGGATCGACGCCGGGGCACTTGGGCCAGGGCTGGAACCGCAGGCTGCCCAGGCGATTCAAATGGTCGAGCAAGCCGGGCTGGGAAGCGCCTCCCCCGCAGAGGTACACTGGGAGCGACTGCCACGGAATCCCCAACTCGGGGTAGTCGTCCATCCACTCGACGACCGCGCGCTGCAGATCGGCGTGCCACTTGGCGACGGCCTGGAGGCATGCGGGCGATCCGTGGGGAGGGGTGAACACATCCTTCGACCGTCGAAGCGCCTCGGCGGCGGACCAATCGTCGGAGTGCTCGGCGGCCATCGCATCGGTGAAGCGACTCGTTCCGCCGTCGAAGCTGGTTGCGTGGACTCCCTGGCCGTTGAGCAGGATGCCGACGACGGTGTGGTTGGCTCCCAAATCGACTACGACGGCGTGGGGCGGCGGGTTCGCGCCGGCCAGGATTGCGGCGAACATGGCCTGGCCGGTGGTGACGATCTCGGCCAGGCCCTCACGATCCGTCGCCTCCGCATCCTCTTCCGCCGCGGGGACGAGGCGATCGACGAAGGCGTCGACATCCTCGCGTTTGCAGAGTGTGACGGAGCAGGGGTTGCGCAGCCGGGCGAACGGTTCGAGAGGCGCGTGCGCATGGAACAGGGCCTCTTCGCTGAGGCCGCTGACCTTGCGGACCTCCGACTCGATGAACCGGCCTGCATCCTCGGTCTCGTGCGGGACCTCGAGCACGGTCGAGATGGTCCGGTGCTGGGGCAGCACCAGGGCGAGGCGTTCGGACTCGATCTCCGGCATGGCCGCCACCAGTTGCTCCCTCAGGCTCAGGGGGGTCTCCGGATCGCCGTCGTCCACCTCGATCGTTTGGCGGAGCAGAATGCGCAGGCCTCCCCAATGCGACTCGACGGCCAGGAGTTTGTGCGCGCGGGTGCCTGGATCGATCACGACGACGCGACGACCGGCCACCGGGAAAACCCGGTGCAAGATGGGTACCGGGAGCCGGGCCATTAGTTGCTTGGGGCGGGGGCGGGACTGGTCTCGCCGTTGCCGCGGATCGGGATGTTCCGTCCGGTCGCCTCCTCGTAGATCAGGTACTCGCCTGTCTCGCCCAGGAGCGTCGCCGTCACGAAGATGAGGAGATAGCGGGGGCGGTCGATTTCGCTGCGCCGGCGGAACAGTGCGCCCAGGACGGGCAGATTGCCCAGGACAGGCACGGACTCGACGAAGGTGGTTTGCTGGCGTTCGAGGACTCCGCCCATGACGACGGTCTGGCCGGAGCGGACCGCGACGCGGGTCGAGAGGTCCTGGGTGCGATACTCGGGCAGGTTGATGTCCTGTTTGCTGACGATATTGCCCGCGTCGTCGGTGTCGGTGATGGTCATGAACGGCGCCATTTTGACATCTGAGTTCACCTTTGGATTGAGCGCGAGCAGGATGGTATTGCCGTCGCCGCCGATGCTCGCCAGCACCTGCAGCGAGGCCCCCGAGGTGATCTTGGTCGGCTTGCCGTCGGGGACCAGTTGCGATGTGGAGCGCCGTTCGAGGATGGTCGATTTAACCTGGTATTGCTCGTAGTAGTACTGGACCTTGCCGTCGTTGATGATGGCCGGGCGGTTGTTAATCAGGGTGAGACGCGGCGCGCTCAAGGTCTGGCTCTCGCCGCTCTGTTCGAGCGCCGTCAGGGTGGCCGTCAGTTCCGAGACCCCGAACACATTGGTCCAGTTCCACTGGAATCCTGGAGCGACGCCCAGGAAGGCCATGCCGGTCTGATCGGAGGTGGGCTCGACGGTGGTGGTTGCCAGGCCCGTGCCCCAAATCGCACCCAGGCGCAGGAAGGCGGCCTGGCTGACCGTGACGAACCGGGCTTCGATGAGCACCTGCTGGATCGGCTGGTCGAAGTTCTCGATCACGCTCTCGAGGATGTTGAGCTGTTCGGGCGTGCCGCGGGCGACGATGACATTACGTTCGAAATCGATGAGGTATTTCCCGGTGAAGAAATTGGTGATGGCCTGTTCGATCGAGGGCATGGCCGCCGTCTGGTCGTTGACGAACTTGCTCATCTTTTGAACTTCGGTGACGGATCGGACGTTGTTGGCCGTGGTTGTGGTGGTTTGCACCTCCGGCGGCCCGAACTCGGCGGGCAGAACGAAACCCCGCTGGAGCCGGTAGAATCGCGTCTCCTCGAGCACCTTCGTCGGGTCCTTGCTGTCCACGACCCAGATCAAATCCTCGCCGATCTGGAACTGCAGATTGAGGTTGCGCGAAATGTAGCGGAGAAACTCGGAGAGTTTCACCTGCTTCATGTTCACACTGAGCTTGGTTTGGAAGGCGGGAAGCGACTTGTCCGCGACGAAGTTGATCCCTTCGTTCTGGCCGACGTTGAAGATGATCGACTCGAGCGTGGCGTCTTCGAGGACGACCGACACCTCTTTCTCGAGAATCTTGGCCATGCGGCCCTGGCGCGACTCGAAATCGAACATCAAGCCCCGCAGGTAGTTCGTGCGCCCGTAGGTCTCGGGGATATAGGGCGTCGCTTTGATCTGCTGGATGGCGTCCCGCACGTCCTTGCGCGGAGACAACCCGCGGTCCTTCTTCTCGGTGACGAGGTCCTTGACGGTTGGATTGAAGACCGAGTTGT
>DAOOQY010000381.1:0-4938 GCA_035389025.1 Verrucomicrobiota bacterium | reverse complement strand
CCTCCACCCACAATCATCAAACGCTATCGCCACCGAAAAATCGCAGATGCGCACCAGGACAATGGGGTCGCATCTATAGAGTTGACAAACGGAGGTTCGCCGTGTTGTGTCCGGGCCCATGGCAAGGCCGTTGCGGCTTGACGTGGCGGGCGCGTGGTATCATGTGATGAATCGCGGCCATCGGGGAGGGGCGTTGTTCCTCGATGATGCGGATCGGCGCCGGTTTCTGGGTGTGGTGGCCGAGTTGCCGGAGCGTTTTGCGCTGGAGGTGCATGCGTTCGTGCTGATGCCCAACCATTACCATCTGTTGGTGCGCACCAGGGAGGCCAATCTGAGCCAGGCCATGCACTGGCTCAACGTGAGTTACGCGGTCAAGTTCAACTGGGCTCATCGGTGCCGTGGAACGGTGTTCCAAGGACGATTCAAGGGGGTGTTGATCCAGGAGGAGGCCAAGGCGGTCGAGGTGGCGCGCTATGTGCATCTGAATCCGGTGCGGATCGGAGGACTGGGGCTGAGCAAGAGCGACCAGCGCCGGGCCCGGGTGCTGGGGTGTGAGAATCCGGGAGAAGAACTTGTCAGGCGCCGCCTGCAGACGCTGCGGGAGCATCGGTGGAGTTCCTGGGGGGGCTACATGGGACTCGATCCCAACGCGGGTTGGCTGGAGACGGAGGTGATCGGACGGGCTTGCGGAGGGCGGAGCCGGGCGGAGCGCCGGGCGGCATTGAAGGCGTACACGGAGCAGCCGATCCGGCAAGGGGGCTTGGAGAGCCCGTGGGAGGGAGTGGTCGCCGGGGTGGTGCTGGGGGACGGCGAGTACGCGCGGAAACTGCTCTCGGGACGCGCGGTGAACGAGGAAGAGCAGACCGCGGCGCGCCGGATGCGGCGGCGGGTCGGGTGGGAGGAACTGGTGAGGGCGGCGGAGACGATGCGTGGGGAGCCTTGGGAGCGGTGGGCGGAGCGGCACGGGGATTGGGGACGGGACGGAGTGATGTACGTGGCGGTGCGCCATGGGGGAATGCGGCTTGCGGAGGCGGTGCGCCGCGCGGGCATCAGATATCAGGCGGGGGCGCAGGCCGTGAAGCGTTTCGCGCGGAGGCTGGGCGAGGACGCGGAGCGCAAGGGCTTTGTCGCGAAACTGAGGAGTGAATTGTCAACTATTTAGATGCGACCCCATTGATCCTATGGAAGAGTTTTACGCCCGCACCCTGGAGCGACTGATCGACGAGGGTGTGCTGCGCCGGGACACGGAGCTTCTGGTCGTTTGCGGAAGCGATCAGGATCGCGATGTGCTGCGTCATGTGGGGTTCACGCGGGTGACGATTTCAAACATCGAGCCGGGCGTGACGGAGGATCTGGTGGCCCCTTACACCTGGAGCTTGCAGGATGCCGAGGCCCTGGGATTCCCGGATGGCGCCTTCGATTTCGTGGTTGCGCACGAGGGGTTGCACCATTGTCACTCGCCGCATCGCGCCATGCTCGAGATGTACCGGGTGGCGCGGCGCGGCATCCTGGTGTTCGAGCCGCGGGACACTTTCCTGGTGCGGCTTGGCGTGCGCCTGGATTTCGGCCAGCAGTACGAGGTGGCGGCGGTGGCGGGCAACCGCATGACCTCGGGCGGCGTCGACAACACGGCGATCCCGAACTTCGTGTATCGCTGGTCGGAGCGCGAGGTCGAGAAGGTTGTCCGGGCCTGGGAACCGCGGGGCGCGCCGCGCATCCGCTATTTCTATTCCCTGCGCGTCCCGCACGGGCGCATTGCGGCGATGAAGAACCGGTGGGCGTCGCGCGCCCTGCGCGCCCTGCTGCCGTTGGTGCGCCTGTTCACCAGGGTCTTTCCGCGCCAGTCCAATTGCTTCGCCTGGCTCGTGACGAAAATCGAGGTGCCGCGCGACCTGCATCCGTGGCTCGAGATGGCGGATGGCAAACCCGTTTTCTCGGTGGCGTGGGCGCGGCGTCACTATGGCGAATTCAAGCGGCCCGGCGCGGGTTCGGATGGGACAATTCCGCCGGGGGCGGGCGCGAGTCCGGGGGCATGAATCCACGGGGGGAGCGGGCGAGATCGAGTCGGGTGAAGAATCGAGCATGAAACTGCGACCCGAGGGCGTGACGGAGTGGCGGGCACCCCGCAGGCCGGGGCCGCCGCTTGTGAGCATTGTCCTGCCGACGTACAACCGGGCCGGGCTTTTGCGGCGGAGTGTTGATTCCATTCTGGGGCAGACGGAGCGGGACTTCGAGTTGCTGATCGTCGACGACGGGTCCGGGGACGAGACCCGGGAGTATGCGGCCCGGATGCGGGAGCAGGACCCGCGTGTCGGGTACATGCGCGAGCAGAATCTGGGCCTGCCGCGCGCGTTGAACAACGGGTTCCGGGCGGCTCGCGGGGAGTTTTGGACCTGGACCAGCGACGACAACCGGTATTTTCCCGAGGCGCTCGAGCGTCTGAGCGGCTATCTGCGCGGGCATCCCGAGGCGGGGTTGGTCTACGGCGACATGATCCAGCGCAGGGAGCAGGGGTTGGTCTTCAATCCGCCGGCCTACCGCGACACATTCTGGCGCAACAGCCTCTTCGGGGCGGCCTTTCTCTACCGTGCCGCGGCGGCGCGTCAGGCGGGGGAGTACGACGCCTCGTTGCGCATGGTGGAGGACTACGACTTCATGCTGCGCCTGAGCTATGTGGCGGAGGTGGGTCACTGGCCGTACATCATCTACGAGTATGGGGAGCACGAGGAATCGCTGACGAGCACCCGCCCGATGGAGCATCTCGATGCCATCGGCCGGATGTTCGAGAAGCATCGTCGCCTGGGTTTGGCGTCCCGGCGCGATCTGGGCGATCTGGCCGTTCAGGTCAGCGGAACCAGCCGCCGGCGCGGCCAGTGCTGGAACGGCGTCCAGTTCGGCATCAAGGCCATTTGCCTCTGGCCTTTCAACTGGCGCGCTTACCGGTCGACCCTGTTCGCGTTGGTCGTCGGGGCGCGCCGGGGTTGGGGTTCGGCTCGAGTTCCGGGCTCGGGGCGGGTGCCGGACAAGAGTTCCTCGTAGAGTTCTTCGTAGCGCTGGACCATCCGCGTCATGCTGTACATGCCGGCGCGACCCCGGCAGGCCGGGCGCATGCCTTCGAGCCGCTCGGGCGACAGCCGGAACACCTCGCCCAGGCGGGCGGCCAGATGCGGCACATCGTCGGTGCGCGCCACCCATCCCGTGGCTCCGTCGTCGATCACCCCGGCCGCATTGGCGGCTTCAGAGACCAACGCGGGGCGTCCGGCTGCGAGCGATTCGAGGACCGCGTTGGGCAATCCTTCCCAGAGAGAGGCCAGGACGGTGAAGTCGGCGGCGTGCAGGAGGGCCTCCGGCTGGTCGGTTTGGGGCAACTGCGTAATCACGCCCCCCAGGCCGTGGCGTCGGATCGCCTCATCGAGTTGCGCCTGGATGTCGTCGCTTTCGTGCTCGCCCGCAATGAACACCCGGACGCCGCCGGGCAATTCCTGTCGGCGTTTGAGTTCGCCCAGGGCCAGGGCCAGCAGGTGCGGCGACTTCTGTTTTGTGATGCGGCCCAGCATGGCGACAACGCAGGAGGCGTTCGGGGCGAGGCGGGCCCGCAATCCGGGATCGGGGTTGCGGCCGAAGCGCTCGCAATCGAGGCCGTTTGGGATGCAGACCAATTTGCGGGCGGGGATGCGGCTGTGCTGGCGGAGTTGGCGTTCGAGGTGCGGGCTGTTGCAGACCACGCGCTGGGCGAGCCTGTGCTCGATGCGCTCGTAGAAGAGCTGTCGCGGCTGGTATTCGGTCCGCACTGCGGTCACCAGGCGCAGGCGGGGGGGCATCAGGACGCGGCCGAGTCGGGCGATATGATTGCTGTGGTGGCTGATGGCATGGAGAAGCGCGGGGCGCGTGCGCCAGACTGCGGCGATGAGCCGGGCCCAACCCGCCAGGAGACCGGGGGGGGACCAGCGGAGGTCGAGGACGCGCCACGGAACGTGGGCGCGATCGAGGTCCGGGGCAAAATGCAGGCTGGTCCCGTAGGCCTGGCCGTGCAGGCAGATGAGGCGGGGGGCGAAGCGTTCCCGATTCAATCGTGTGACGAGTTCCACCGTCTGTCGCTCCGCGCCGCCGGCGCTGAGAGTGTCGACGCAATAGAGCACCCGCCACCGCTGTCGATCCCGAGTTGTCGGCATAGTGATTCCGGTCAAGAGGCTGTCTGGCCTGCGGACGCGCGCGCGCGCCGCCCGAGCGTGCGTCAGAAGTCCGCGCACAGGCGGGCGGGATTGTCAACACAGGCCTCGGGCGGCGCAATAAATGTGTTGCTCCGCGTGGATGGGTCGGCGACAGAATGTCACGGTTCGGCGGCGGCGGGCTTTTGGGCAGCCGGTGTGTCGGGGTGGGGCGGGGCGGTGCGGCTGCGGTCGAACGACGACGATCATGGTATCCGCAATCGATTATCGCATTCGGTTTCACAGGGCCTTGTGGTACGGGCTCATCCTGCTGGCCGCACTGAGTCTGAGCGTCTTTCTGGCGTCGGACCAGTTCATGGTGGCCTTTGTGGTGGGGGGAACCCTGTGGCTGGCGACGCTGCCGTATCACGCGCACCTGGCCATGCTCGTGACCGTGACGACATTCAGCTCGGCGCTCATCCTGCCCTTCATTCCGGGGCGTCCATACATGTGGGAAGGGGCGGCGCTGCTGGCTTGGACCGGTGTGATCGTGCTTCACATGGTGCGGCGGGGTTCGCCCGATCTGGGGGCGACCCTCAGGGCGCATCGGTGGATTTTTGTCGGTTCAATCATCTATTGCGTCGTGTTGGTGTTGACGATGATGGTGCGCGGCTTCGGCCTGCGGATTCTGGGATCGGGACAGGCGGGAGGCCGGCTCTATCTGCAGCAGTTGCTTTGCGCGATCTTCCCGCTGCTCTTTGTGATGCTGCAGAGCAATGAGCGGTTGCTG
>DAOOQY010000380.1:0-4948 GCA_035389025.1 Verrucomicrobiota bacterium | reverse complement strand
GCTTGGCCGCGCCCTTGTCGCGCGAGCTCAGGTCCGAGCAGATGCAGGACGTCTACAAGGACCTGAGCTCGCGCGACAAGGGCGCGGCCAAGCTGCTGCGCGAAAAGCTCGACGACATCCGCCGCAGCAAGGGGCAAGAGGCCATCGCCGCCGAATGGGCCGAAAACCCCGCCTCCCTCGCCCGCGCCCCGTCCGGACTCCCGCTCCCAGGCCATCCCCCGCCCATGCTCCAGGGGAAATGCTCGGTGAAACGACGCACATCGCGCTCCGCAACACCGAATACCTTCGCCACCTCCGCAAACGCGCTGCGCGCCCGAAATGTCGAAAATCCTCCCACCACCGCACAATGGCCCCGACCGTACTTGGCAAAGAGCAAATCGACCACGTCGTCCTTGCGGTCATGGGGGAAATCGATGTCGATGTCGGGGAGCTTGCGCATCGCCATGCGCTCGGCGTTCAGGAAACGCCGAAAGTAGAGATCGAAACGGATCGGACAGACCCCGCTGATGCCCAGACAGTAGCAGACCAGTGAATCAGCCGCGCTGCCCCGTGTGATCCAGTCGATCCCCCGGTCCCGACACGACCGCAGCAAATCCCACACAACCAGGAAGTACTCCTCATAGCCCACCGCGCCGATCATCGCCAACTCCTCCTCGACCTGTTCCATCAACCGCCCCGCCCGCGCCGCCCCATACCGCGCCTCCAATCCCCGCAATACCAAGTGCCGCAAAAACTGGCGCGGGCTCGAACCGTCCGGCGGGCGAAAGTCGGGAAACTGCGGCTGGCCGAATCGAAAGGCAAAATCGCAGCGATCGGCCAACTCCCGCGTCGCCGCCGCCAGTTCCGGATACCGCCCAAACAGAGCGGCCAGTTCGTCCGCAGTGCGGAAAGACCATTTGCTTTCGAGCACCTTCGCCGGATGCGCCTGACGCAGCAACGTCAGCGTCCGAATGCTCTGGACCACGTCAAACCGCCATCGACAGTCCGCCCTGGCATAGTGGACCGGAAAGACCGGCACGACCGGCAACCCGCCAGGATCGAACTTGTGCCGGCGCAACTCCCCGCGCGTCCGAATCGCACGGTAAAAACGACCCGGAAACAACCGGGCGAGCGCGGCATCAGGCGAGACGGCCAGAAGACCATTCGTCGGCGCCGCCGCCAGCTCGCGCGCCCCGAAATCCAGCCCCGGCGTACGCCCTGCCCGCTCCGCCCTCCCCTTGCGCGCGGACGCCTCACTCTGCGCCTTGTCGGAAACCAACCGGCACAAATTCGCATACCCCGTCGCGTTCTCGACGTAGAGCCAGAGCGGATCGGCATCGCATCGGATTTCCACCCCGATGATCGGCTTCACCCCGACAGCCTTGGCCGCCATGGCAAACTCGACGGCGCCGTGCAGATTGCCCTGGTCACAAAGCGCCACCGCGGGAAACCCGCCGGCCCGCGCCAGATCGGCGATTGCCCCGGGAGAAAGCGTCGAGTTCAAAAACGAGTAGTGACTCCGCACCACCAGCGGGATCGGCGCCAGCCCGGCATCGAGGCGCGGCCGAACCCCCGCCGCGGCGACAAGACGCTCCTCCGCCTCCGCCGCCCAACGGGCTCCTGCCCGCGGCGGACGCGCCTGGCCTTGCGGATTCGATTGGGAACGCGCCTTCACATCACGCTGCGCAGGCCGCAGCCTGGCCCCAAACTCTGCTGCGCCCCAGGCCGGTCCGTCAACAGCCGGCTGCAACCCCAAATCCCTCATGAAACAGAACGAAATCGGCCCTCAAACCCGCATAGTCCACACCCCAATGGTGCACAGGGCACTGAGGCTTCCCAAGAGGACCGCTATGCGGCCCGGATGTCAGACTCTGCGGAGCTTTGTGAAACATCCGAGCTCAAGGGGCAGGTTGATTGAAGTCCCTGCACCAGCCAATTTATCCATTGCGCCCGCATCGCCGCTTGGCTTAAGAGTTCACGGCGATGACTCAATCACAGTCTCCTTTGGCCCCTGACTCTTCGCGTCGGGCTTTTCTCCGCACCTCCGCCCTGCTCACGGCAAGCGGCATGCTCGCCCACTTGCCCCTGAGCCGCGGTGTCCATGCAGCCGCCGACACCCGCCTCCGCATTGGCCTCATCGGTTGCGGCGGACGCGGCACGGAGGCGGCGCTCAACGCCTTGAACGCCGGCCCCGATGTCCAACTGGTCGCGCTGGCGGACATTTTCCAGGAACGCCTCGATAACTGCCTCACCTCCCTGCGCGCCGCCCGCCCCAACCAGGTGACCGTCCCCCCCGACCGCTGCTTTCTCGGTTTCGACGCCTACCAACACCTTATCTCGAGTGGTGTCGATGTCGTGCTGATCACACCCGCTTCGCATTTCATCCCCCCAATGCTCAAGGCCGCCATCGACGCCGGCAAACACGTCTTCTGCGAAAAACCGCACGGTATCGATATGCCCGGATTCCACGCCGCCCGCGCCGCCTGCGAGACCGCCCGCCAGAAGGGACTCAGTGTCGTCTCCGGCCTCTGCTGGCGCTACGCCCCCGGCCTGCGCGAGACAATGAAACGCGTCCACGATGGCGCCATCGGAGACATCGTCGCGATCCAGGAAAACTACCTGGGCGCCCCCTACATTGTCCGCCCCCGCCGCCCCGGCCAGACCGAACTCGAATACCAGATGTGGAATTGGTACCACTTCAACTGGCTCTCCGGCGACCAGACCGCGCAGCAACTCATCCACAGCCTCGACAAGGCGTCGTGGGCCCTGGGCGACCGGGCCCCGCTCAAGGCCTGGGGCCTGGGCGGACGCCAGACCTGCGTCGACCCGTCCTTCGGCGACCAGTTCGATCACCAGGCGGTCGTGTTCGAGTACGAGAACGGGGTCCGCGTCTTCGGATTCACCCGCGACCAAACCGAATGCTTCAACAACACCTCGGATGCTATCCTCGGCACCAAAGGCCGATGCAGCGTCATCGATTGCCGCATCGAGGGCGAAAACCCGTGGCGCTACGAAGGCCCCCGCCCCAACATGTACGACGTCGAGCACCAGGAACTGTTCGACTCGATCCGCACCGGACGCCCGATCAACAACGGCCATTACATGACCCTCAGCAGCGCCCTCGCCATCGTCGCCCAAATGGCCTGCTACAGCGGCGAAATGATCCCCTGGACCGACGCCCTCAAATCACAGCGCTCCTTCTCCCTCCCGCGCTACGCCTGGGACGTCGATCCGCCGGTCAAAGCGGGCCCCGACGGACGCTACCCGACCGCCCTCCAGGGCAAAACCGAGTTCGAGCGATGGCATATGTGAATGCCGGTCCCATCGAACGACCCGCAGTCGCGCAGCCTGCCCGGCACAATGTCAAATATGAAGATGTGACCCCACATAGGCCGCGTCACCCGCATGCCATCGTGTCCGTTGCCCTGGTCATCCTGATCGCAATCGGCGTGATCCGGGCCGAAGGAGACGAGTCGTTCCGTGCGAGGGTTCAGACCCCGGTCAGCCTCACGCTGATACCTCCATCGCCGGTGACAGACCTCGTTACCCTCGACATCCGGGGCGCCGTGCGGAACGAGACCGGCACCACCAAGGCATTCGATGTCGCCGTCTATCTGGACGCCGAAACCCCCGATCAACGTGTGCATCAGGCGACGCTTCACGTGGCCGCAAAGTCAGCGGAAGGAATCCGGTTTCGGCGGCCAATGCAGGGGCTGGCCGGTCCGCACCGCGTGATCCTGATTGCGCGCGGCAACGACGTGACGTTGCGGTGCGAACGTCCGCTGGAGGTTCTCCACTCTGACGCGCGGTCCGGACGCCGCTTGGGCGGCGCGTGGTTGGACCTCTACCACCATTGCGAGCGCGAGGGGAAGGCGTTCAACGGGGAATTGGGGCGGATGACGGACGCGAACTGGCGCGAGTTGGTGCGCGCGATGCACGCCACAGACCAGCGCCTCCTGGTGATCACAATGATGTTCCAGAATTTCGTCCATCGCGCCGAGCACAGCTTCAGTCCCGACACCTATCCGGGCCGGGCCTACTACCCGTCGAAGCTCTATTCGGCCCGGATGCCCATCGCGTCCAGGGACCCGCTCGAGGCCATCCTGGACGAGGCGGACAAGCTGGGTCTGCACGTCATGCCCGGTGTCGGCATGTATGCATTCTTCGATTACACGCCCGACTCGCTGGCCTGGCATCGGCGGGTGGCGGACGAGTTGTGGGAGCGTTACGGGGAGCACCCCTCGTTCTACGGCTGGTACGTGAGCGAGGAGCAATGCGGCGGCCTCTACACGTTCAACCGCGGCGATCCCGAGGTTCAACGCCGGGAGATGATCGAGTTCTTCCGTGCCTTCACCGCGCATGTCCGGCGCCACGCCCCGGACAAGCCGGTGCTGCTGGCAACCAACCCGTACGGCTTGCGCGGCGCGGAGGCGGCCTATCGCCAGTTGCTGCCCCATCTGGACATCCTGGGGCCCTTCGGATTCCACCGAATGCCCGAGGGCGATCTCAAGGGTGAGCAGGCGGCGACCTTGCTCCAGTCACTATGCGGCGAGACGGGATGCCATCTGTGGCTTGACCTCGAAACCTTCGTCTTCAACAACGGCATCGAGTTGCATCCGCGTCCGATCGACGGATTGATCAGCGACTTTGACCGCTTCCCCAACTTCGAGAAGATTCTGCATTACCAGTTCCCCGGCATGATGAGCGCGCCCGAGATGACACGCCAACCCGGCGGTCCTGCAAGCGTGCGGCTCTACCGGGATTACCAGGCGTACCTGCAATCACAACCGAAGGCGCCCGGGAAACGTTAATATGAACCACGACGCAGCATGAATGGTGGGACAGACAATGGGGTCGCATCTATATAGTTGACAAAGCGCGATATGTCAACTGTATAGATGCGACCCCATTGTTTGCGCAGGGCTGCTCTAAAGTCGGACGGGACGGGTGAGTAGGCGAATGACCTGTC
>DAOOQY010000379.1:0-4951 GCA_035389025.1 Verrucomicrobiota bacterium | reverse complement strand
CGTACCAGGTCAGCTTCACCGGCGGCATCGCCACCGCACCCGCCGCGGCACCGCTCAGACCCGTCGTGTACGTGTTGTGAAGCTGAGCCTCCGCGCTCCGCTCTCCATAATGATAGGTCACCATCGACCCGAGCGGGAAGGTCTCCTCATTCACGCGGGTCGACGATCCCTCGACACTCGAAGGAGCGCCCAGCTTCAACGCGCGGAAGACAGGGTCCATCGCGTGACAGCCAATGTCGCCCAGGGCGCCCGTGCCGAAGTCCCACCAACCGCGCCAGCGGAACGGACAGTAAATCGGGTTGTAGGGGCGTTCGGGCGCGGGACCGAGCCACAGGTCCCAA
This sequence comes from Verrucomicrobiota bacterium, assembly GCA_035389025.1. Classification (GTDB taxonomy): domain Bacteria; phylum Verrucomicrobiota; class Verrucomicrobiia; order Limisphaerales; family J093; genus MWFF01. The sequence continues at coordinate 4,610 of DAOOQY010000379.1, read as the reverse complement.
TCGAGGGTCTCGGGCACAGGCGGCGTCTCTTTGGGCCGGGGCACGCCCTGGGGCCAGTATTCGCTGAACAAGCCTTGCGAAGGACGATCGGTCCAGATGTGCGCCTCGCGGACCTTGCCGATGGCTCCGTGCCAGATCAGTTCGCACAAGCGCCGGGATTCCTCGGAACCGGCGCCCTGATTTCCCATCTGGGTCGCGACTCCCGCCTGCCGCGCCGCTTCGGCCACCTTGCGCGCTTCCCAAACCGAATGCGTCAGCGGCTTTTCGCAGTAGACATGCTTGCCCCGCTTGATGGCCTCGATCGACGCAGGCGCGTGATGGTGGTCGGGCGTGCCGATCACGACGGCGTCGATCTCCTTCATCTCGTCCAGCATCTTCCGGTAATCCTTGTACTGCTTGGCACCGGGATACCGTTTGAACGTGTGCGCCGCATGGCCCCAGTCGGCGTCGCACAACGCCACGATGCTCTCGCCCGGACTCTCTTTCTCGATGCTGCTCAGGTCGGAGGCGCCCTGCCCCCCGATCCCGATGCCGGCGATGTTCAGTTTGCCGCTGGGCGGAGTCTGCCCCCGCAGGCCCAGAATTGAACTGGGCGCGACGAGGAACGCTGTTGTGGACACGGCGGCGCCGCCCAGAAAACGGCGGCGTGTGATTTGTGGAGTCGTTTGTTTCATATTCGATGATCTGACGGCAGCGCCCCCCAGGGACGCTCGGCATCAATGCTCTCGCCTTTGACGTCCCCGCAAGAATGAACCTTCATCCGGAGCGCGTCGAGCCCCCATGTTTCATCAGCCAAGAACACTCCCGCTTCGTCCCAGGCCGTCACGATGATCAAAGCTCATTGCCGTCTCGAACAGCGCCACGATGTTCTCAGGCGGGACATTGGCCTGAATGTTGTGAATCGAGGCAAAGACGTAACCGGGGTGTCCGGTAAAATGATCGAGGTTCGCGCGCGCTTCGTCCGCAACGTGCGCAGGCGTGCCGGTGGTCAGAGTGCACTGCGGATCGCAACTCCCACCCCAGAACACCAATCGCTCCCCATACTCCCGCGCCAAACGGGCCGGTTCCATCCCCACCGCGCTGGTCTGAACCGGGTTCAGAATATCGACGCCCATCTCCACGATGGACGGCAACAGCGGACCCAGTGCGCCGTCGGAGTGCAACATGACCTTCCAGGGGGTGCGCTGATGGACCCAGTCCAGCCCTCGACGATACGCCGGCATCACCAACTCGCGAAACGCGCGCACGGACAGGAAAGGGGCCCTCTGCGTGCCAAAATCGTCGCAGACCTGCAACACCTGAATCCGGTCGCCGACAGCGCCGTGAAACGCTTCGAGATTCTCGATCCATGCGTCCGTCAGTTTGCAGTACAGCCTCCGGACGTAATCGGGCTCGCTGGCAAACGTGATCATCCAGGTGTCGAACCCGCCCTGCCCGAGTCCATGGAACAACTCGTACGGCGGTCCCAGAGCAGCAATCACGGCCTTGTCGGTCGTTGACTCGAGCCGCGCAGCCTCGCGCGCCGCGTGCGCCAACTCGAGAGGCGTCAGACGCGGCGCGTCCCAGGCGTCGAGGTCCGGATGCAGCGCGCCGGGGTTCTTCTCGAGGCGATCAAAGTAGAAACCGCCCGCGGGCATTTCGCCCACGACAACGCCCTCTCTCCCAATCGTCAACTCACCCCCGGCCCCGCATCGCGGATTGAACCCGCCGGGGACCTCGCACTCGAATCCGTCAGGGAATGTGAATCGTTTCCACCCTTCATTCGAGATGCCGAACGCCACCGAGCGCCGATGCAATCCCACGCAGTCGTTTCCGAGCCGATCTCCCACGACCGGATCGATCTCGGCGAGCATCTGGAACAAGTCGAAGACGCGGACCGGACGGTCCAGCCCGATCCCGAGGTGGCGTTTCAGCCGGGCATATGCGACCGCCGCAATCCCGCTCTGGCGCGTCCCGCCCAAATCGATCGGCACACGATCGGTCGGCTCGCGATGAATGGCAGCCCGGATGCGTTCGCGCGAGGTCATGCTTGTCCAACCCGCAAAGCAGTCCTCTTGCGACGTCTGACCGCCATGTGCACCGACGGGGCGTAAAGCATGCCGGTCAAATCCTCAGGAACAGCTTCCGGCGGTACATCCAGTAGAGGATCAACCACAACACCAGCAGGATGGCCGCGCCGTGCAGCAAAGACTCGTAGGGCGCGCCGAGAAGTTTGAAGGCGTCCTGACCCATATGGGTCTTGAGGTTCTGCGCAATGAAATGGTCGAACAGATGGGCCATGCAGTAAGCGGCGATCGAGTTCATGCCGATCACCACAAGCGGGAAGGCCCAGGCCTTGCGCTGCCACAGATCAATCACCAGGTAGAAAGCCGCCAGCAGCAGCAAACACCACCCGCCGCTGTAGATCGTCCAACTGGGCGTCCAGATGCGCTTCACCACGGGACAAACCCCGATCGCCCCAAGCAGCCATCCCGCCCCCAGTCCCACCGCGCCCGCGATGGCCAGCCACCGCACCTTCTGCCATGGGGTGCGCGCGCTGCGCATCACGCCCCCGGCGATGAGTCCGAGAATCATCGTGCCCAAAGTTGGGATGAAGCTGAGTGTGGCGTAGCCGCCGCCGTTGTGAGTGAATGGGTGTTCGCGCGGAAAGAGGTTGAGAAACCAGGTGTCGAACGCCCAGGCCAGATTGCTGTTCTTGTTCCAGTGGGCGGCAAAGCCGCTCACCAGGTGCGGCCAATCCTTGGCGACACCAACCCGCGCATAATCGAAGTCGGCGGGCGGAAGCGGATACAGGGCAAACGCCGCCCAATAGCCGATCAGCACGATTCCCAGCGCCACCCACTGGGCGCGAACCGGACGGAACCCCAGGACAAAGAGCGCGAAGTAGCCCAGGCCAATCTGTGTGAGCGTGTCTTCGAAGGTCCAGTTGGTCTGACCGCTCGACGTCGATCGCAGAAACACGCCGAGCAGGATCAGCACAACCGCGCGCCAAAGGGCGTGGCCGTGCATCCGCCCGCGGGATTCGCCCCGGGCCATTCGGCTCGCGATCGAGAATGGCAGGGCCACCCCAACCATGAACGAGAAGGAAGGCTGAATGAGATCGTGCAACGCGCAGCCGATCCACGCGACGTGCGACTGGTGATGGCAGAGGAAACCCCAGAAGAGGCTGTCCGGAATCGCCTGCGCGACCCGGCAGAGGCCCAGCACCTCGGCCATCATGAGGAACATCACGAATCCCCGGTACGCATCGAGCGACGTCAGCCGGGGGGATGGCGTCGCGATAATCGTGGATGTCATAAAGAATTGTCTTGAGTGACTATTCAGGGCCCCAAGAAGAGACCGCTCAAAACGCCAAAGACGCGAAACGCTGCAATTCCGAAGAACCCGTCCGCGCAGGTTGTTTCGTGTGTTTCGTGTGTTTCGTGGGCATCATACACCAGCAGGCACCTGAACAGTTGCCGTCCTCAAAAAGGCCGCGGCCCCGCGCGCAACCGCCCGGCGGGGGTTCCCAATGCAGGTCGCGCTTCCTGGAAGGCCTTGGGCGCCGTCTGCTCGACCAACTCCTCGAGGTAGAGGCGCGCCCGCCTCGCCTCGGCGGTCACGCTGGCCACATCGCCCGCAGCCAGACACTCGATCACAAGCGGTCCCTGCTTGAACCCGCCCTTGCGAAGCCGCCCCAGCACTTTCGGAAAATCAACCACGCCTGTCCCGGGCGTGACCAGCACCTCCTTGGGCGGCCGAAAATCCTTGACGCTCATGCCGACAACCAAGCCGTCGACAAAGCCGGCCTCCTTGACCGGATCGAGAGCGCCGTCCGAGTAATAGAGAATATTGCCCGGATCATACCAGAGCCGGAAGTTGCGGCGCCCCACCTTCTTGATCGCCCGGCGGCACTGGCGCCCGGTCGCGTTCTGACCTCCATGGGGCTTGATGGTCATCCGCACCTTCCGCTCGGCGGCATAATCGCAGCAGTCGGCGATCGCCTTGTAGCAAGGCTCGTACTGCACTTGCTCGGACGCGCCTCCCAACAAGAGGTCGCCCGAATCGCACGTGACGCAATGATCGATCAGGCGTTGAAGCGCCTGGACGCTCGCCGCGTGCGAGGACCCGAGCCGAAAATCGCCGTACACCGACGCGGTCTTGAGCCCGCGCTGCGCCACCTCCCGACCGATTCGAGCGGCCTCGTCCGGCGTGGTCTCCGCGTTGATCATGACCCACGACTTGCCTTTGGCCGTCATGATGCCCGCGTACTTGAAACCCGCCTCGGCAATCGCATCGAGCGCAACCCGGTAGTCGTGATGATCCCAAGGCCGCGTGTAACAGCCAATCTGCCAGCCGCCCGAGGCGGATTCGCCAGATGCAAGTGGCAGGACGGAACCGGCGGCGAGGATCGTGGCGTGCTCGATGAAGGAGCGTCGGTTGATCAGCACGGACTGGTTCATTGCTGCAGCGTGAACCCAAGTCACGCCAAAAGGCAATCGCGTTTTCAGACGCCGATCTCCCGGTGCCCTCGCCGGACGACAGAATACCGACAACTGTCAGATGCACCGCGCGCGCCAGGGCCAATGCATGAAGTGGAGCGGCGACGGCCCGTCGCCGGCAAATACCGT
>DAOOQY010000378.1:0-4971 GCA_035389025.1 Verrucomicrobiota bacterium | reverse complement strand
CTTCCAAGGATAGTTGACAACGCCACCCACCGTCGCGCCTCTGGCGTCGGCTGCTGACCGCCTGATCTTCACGGTGGGTGGCGTTGTCAACTATCCTTGGAAGATCAAAGCCCTCAACGGCGTCGCCTATGCGTTCGGCACGATGACGATGTCCAAGGCCGAAGGTTATGGCCAGAATCCGTGGTGCGGCGTTCTGAGTGGATCGATCAAGATCACTGAGACCGACGACTCGAAGCTGCCTGTTGATTGCTACGGTTGGGACTACACTCCCGACACCGGCAACTAAAAGTGGTTGCGAGAGCGATTAAAGCACGACATTAGTACTGCGAGCAAAGTGCAATCCGAGGTGACTGTGCCTCGGATTGCGTTTTGCGTTTAATGGGGCCATTCACGCAATCACATGAGACCAAAGGTCGTTCTTCTCATTCTGCTCGTTGGCGCCGGAATTCTGGTTCTCGCCGGAGTTCTCCATGGTCTGGTCGGTCGGCAGTCCGTTGACTCACCACTGCCTCCACAGGGAGCAGACGTGGCCGAGTCATCACCGGGTTCTCTGGACACCGGTCAGTCGGGTGCCACGCCGGCGGTCGACACCGGAGCCGCTTCCGGGGCCACGAGCATCATTGCCACCACACCCGCCGAGGATCGGGCCGCACTCAGAGATAAGGACATCGAGGCCATCAGCGAGGCCCTTCTTTCGAGCGAGGAGGACGGCAACTCGGTCTCTGCCATCGCGACCCGCCTCGAGAATGCCGATGCCCAGGTTCGCGCGGCGGCACGGGAAGCCGCGGTTCATCTTGGAGACACGAATATCATCCCCTATCTGACCGTCGCGCTCGAACGGATCAACGACCCGCGTGAGAAGGTGGAATTGATGGATGCGATTCAGTTTCTGCAATTGCCGTCCGGGGCGGACGTGGAGATGCCGGAAGGGGCGGACGTCGTGCCGCCCAACTTGAATGTGCGGAGGTCTGGGGCGACCAATGCGAACAGGGGAGTCACGCCACAGTCGCAGCCTCGCCAACCCATGCCCCGCAGGTCCCGGGCGACTCCGACACCGGCGCCGAGGACTCCGTAATGCCGTGAGTTCCCGCGACAGCCAGCCGGCCGGCACAGGACCGGAACTCGTGCGATGCGCCGGGTGGTTGGTTGCTGCCCGAGTTTTGTTGGCAGTCGCTGTCATCGGCGCGGGTTATCTCGCCTGGGTGTCAATTGCCAACGGCCCGTTGGCCGGGTGCGGTCCCGGATCGGGTTGTGACAAAGTATTGCAGAGCCGTTGGGCCTACTGGCTGAACCTGCCGGTCAGCCTGCCGGCCTTATTGGTGTACGCGGCCCTGCTTGGAGCCACGATTCTGGCGCGGAAACGAACCTCGCCAGACGATGAGCGCGGAGCCTGGGCCGCCGTGATCGTCCTCTCCGTCGTCGTCGCGGGCGCGGCCCTCTGGTTCATCGGTTTGCAGGTCTTCGTCATCAAGGCGTTTTGCCAGTTCTGCATGGTCGTGCACGGGTGTGGCTTGGCGGCATCGCTTCTCTTCCTGGGCCACATCCCCTTCGCGAGCGATCCCACCACGCCAATGTGGTCTGCCGCACCTGACAGGCGGGGCATCCCGCGCCGGGCTCTTCTGCTTCTCGGGCTGATTGGCGTGGCGGGAATCGCGGTGCTGGCGGGCGGGCAGTTGCTTGTGCAGAAAGAGCGGAACCTGGTCAAGTTCATGCCTGGCGGGTCGAATGCGGGCGCCACACCGACTGGAGTTCAGGGAGGCGCGGCGGGCACAGGCTCGAACTCACCGACATCGGGTGGCCCATCCACGGACCGGCTGCCTTCTCCCGACGCGCGGCTCATAGCGCCGGGGGTGTTGTCGCTCTATAACGGCCAATTCCTGTTGCAGCTTGAGGATTTGCCAGTGATTGGTGAGCCTGGCGCCTCGAATGTAATCGTGTACCTGTACGATTACACGTGCAGACACTGCCGCTCAGTCCACAACATCCTGGTGGCGGCGCAACGCCAGTTCACCAACCGGTTGGGTGTTGTCGCGCTTCCCATGCCGATGTCGACGAACTGCAATCCGCTGATTCCATCGCATTTCGATTCAAACCTGAACGCCTGCGAGTATGCGAATCTGGGCTTGGCGCTCTGGCGGTCCAACCGGGAGGCGCATCGGCAGTTCGATGAGTGGTTTTTTGCCCAGAACAAGCCGGTGGCGATCGAGGACGCCCGCGCCTACGCGCTGAAGTTGGTTGGCGCCGACGACCTCGATCGTGCCCTGGCGGACCCCTGGGTGAAGCAGCAGATTCTGATGGCTTGCCAGCTCCACTTCGCCAACTGGGAGGCAACCGGTCGTCCGGCCATGCCGCAGTTGGTACTAGGCAAGGCAGTCAGCATCGGCCCGCTGAACTCTGTCGACCATCTGTTGGCCCTGCTCCAGCGGTATCTCGGCCTGCACACCTATCGCGATGGATTCTGAGTCCGCGGGGCGACGAGGCGGTAGTAGCACCGTTCGCCAGCGACCGTGCGCGGGTCGGTGAACTGGAAGAATGCTTCGCCAAGGTCATGCCACTCCGGATTCGCCAGATTCGTTGTGGATTGCACCGCGAAAGTGAAGTTCGTCACGGTGAACACGAAGTTGGTCTCCCCCACGACGGCGATGCGATGGATGTAGGGTGGCGAGGTTGCCCAGTAATTGGCGAGGACAGCGTTGAGTTCCTCCTGGTCGACCTGCCCATCGTGGTTGATGTCGCCGGCGAGCGACGGGCTGACCGTGAGCGTGCCGGGGACGAAAACGAAGCGGTAATTGGCGGCGTGCAGCGTGCCCTGGGTCACCGTGATCGGGTACTCCCCGGGTCCGCTCTCGCTCGTCGCGGTCGTCGTGAAGGCCGGGCTTCCGCTCAGGACCGAGGCATCTTCCCCCGCAACGAATCCTTCATAGCTGGCCGTGAACGCCGGATGAGACGCTCCAGCCTGCTTCGTCGCAGCGTTTGCGATGACCTTCAGGACCGCTTTCTCGACCGTGAGGGTGCTGGCCACATAGGTAATGCTGTATCGTTCCTCGAGGGCGCCGCATGACCCGATGGCCGCGCTGGGGGTGATCCAGTACTCCCCGACAGCGTCGGTGGCGTCGAGGCCGCCGCTGGCGGTGAGGGTCACCGCCGCCACGGCGTCACCCGGGAGCAGCCCGGCCACGCCGAAAGCGTCCGAGCCCAACTCGAGCGTCGTGCCGTAGGACTTGCCGCGGGGATGCGCCGTGATCGTCAAAGGGCACCTGCCAGAACCGAGGTTGACCAGGGTGACGCGATTGGTCCAACTGTTTCCTGCCCCTTCGTATTTGACGTAGGACTCGAACACGTTGGTCCCGTGCGGCAAACTCATTTGGGCGGACCAGTTTGTCGTCCCTGTCGCTGGCTGGAAAAGGCCAGTCCCGTTGAGTCGCCACAGCACGCGTTCGATCGCTGCTCCTGGAATGGCGCCGCCCATCGTGGCGTTGGTTTGCGCGCTGCCATCGACGATGAAGCAACCGCCATCAAGCGGGCCGGGCGGCAGGTTCGTGACAACGAGTGGCAGGCGCTCTTGTGCCTGGCCTTGCAGATGGTGCAGGAACGTCTTCGCGCTTATCAAACCAGTCCAGCGTCCAAGCGGGACACCCGGTTTGGCGGGGTCCACCAGGCAGATCAATGGGAGCGAGAAAGCCCGCAGGCCGCCGGCGTAACGCTCCCACTCGGTCGATGTGTCAATGTTCGCTTTCCAGGTAACACACGAGGCCTGCAGCCACTGACACAGGGGCGGATTCGTCTTCTGCAGAATCGCCTCCATCGCCGTGCAGTCCGGACAATGCGTCCTGCCGAACATGGCCAGAATCATCTTGCCCTCAGCCTTGGCACGCGCGATGGCCCTGGCTTCCGTCGGCTCACTCTCAAGGCCCTGAGCCGCGCAGGCCCATGCCAGCCAGTACGAGACCGAACTCAGCGTGAGTAGGCACACCCAGCGATTCAACTTCATGGCACCCCGTTTTCACTTAGAATGGCGCTTGCCTCATTGGTTGATGCACCGCGCAAAAAGCCTCACCGCGCAAGTGGATGCGATCCACACCCCGAGACTCGGGTCTCCAACCCCGGCGCTGCATCCTGGGCGCGCTCCGCAAGCCGGCCGATGAACAACGCGCCCACCCCGAGATTGCACCCGATGAGACGTGCCCTGTCAATCCAGGGATACACCGTTCAAGCGCGCGCGAGGGGTCAACGTCTTATTGGGGAACCATGCGGTAGTAACCCGAATTCGGGGCCACGAACCGAAGACCGACATCCTGCCAATTCGGATTGTCGAGGTCGGCGCTAAACTGAACTTTGAAGGTGACGGTGGCGCTGTCGGCATTGGTGATCACAAACGTGTAGTTCGGCTGCGCCGCGATGGCGAAGTTGGTGGCGTTGGGCGGCGACGCGACCCAGTGTTGGGCGAGGACCGCATTGGCCTCCTCCTGAGTGACCATCAGCGGCCTGACGGTGAGCGTCTGTGTGACTGATTGTGCCGGCAGGTAGTTGCTGTTGCCCGGCTGGGATGCGGTGATGTTCGCAGTGCCGGCGCCAACAATGACCACCACTTCCTGATTGAGCTCGATGACGTTGATCTCAGCACAGGCATACTGTACCGGCAACCCTGACGAGGCCGTGGCTACCAGTTGGAACGGGAACTCACCCACCCGTCTCTCGGGCAGCGGGGCGAACGCGATGGTCTGAGGCGCTTTGTTGACCAGCAGAGGTCGTGTGACGCTTTGCGCCGGCAGATACTGGCTGTTGCCCGGCTGGGATGCGGTGATGTTGGCGACACCGGCGCCCACGATCGTGACGGTGCTGCCCGCGATCATCGCAACGCTCTCGTTATCGCTCGTGAAAGTGATCGGAAGTCCGGACGTGGCGGTGGCTGTCAGCGCGAACGGGTTCTCGCCGAAGGTGCGGGAAGCCAGTGTCGCAAAAGTGACGGTC
>DAOOQY010000377.1:0-4973 GCA_035389025.1 Verrucomicrobiota bacterium | reverse complement strand
GCCCCGGTTTGCAACCGGCAAACGAACACCGGCAGAGTGCTGCCCGCACCGTTCGCGCAAATCCGGTTGTCTCTGTCGGCGGTCGCCACGGGGGTGAGCGGCTCCAAGGGCAGATCCGGTCGCCCTCGGGCACTCGGAACGACGGTTGCACCGGAAACAAGCCGAGGCTCAGGCCCGGCATTGGCGGCTTCGAGCATGGATGGCCGCAGTTCGGACGTGACGCAGCGGCTGGCCCGCCTATCATGCTACCGCCCCGCGACGGAGTTCATTCACCGCACGACTCGCGACTTTCGGCCACCGCAAACCCGGTTTGACACGAGGCAGGTCGCTGGGATTCCATGGGCCGCATGCATAGACCGTTCGCAGGGCCGACTCCAATCGCCTCCTCCGCTCCCCCAGTCGCGAGACCTTCCAGAATGGCAACGCCTATCTTCTTCATCCTCTGGGGCGCCGCCGCGCTCGGCTGCGGCGCTGCCGAGTTGTGCGTCGGCACCGCCTCGATCGACATCACGCCGGACAAGCCCGTCGCCCTCGACGGTCAGTTCGTAACGCGCATCTCGAGCGGCGTCGACAATCCGATCACCGCAACCGCATTGGCCCTCGAAGCCCGCGAGGGCGACCGTGTGGTTGACCAGGCGATCCTGCTCTCGGCCGACCTGGTGGTGTTTCGTTCGCCGGTCCCGCCGCCGCTGCGCGAGCGCCTGCGCGCCGAGTTGCCCGATTTCGATCCGCGGAAGCTGGTTTTCACCGCCACGCACACGCATACCGGGCCCGTGACCGAGGAGGGCAAATATGAGCTTCCGAACGAAGGCGTGATGCGGCCGTCCGAGTATGTGCGATTCCTAGTGGACCGTTTGGTGGAAGTCGCGGCGCGCGCGTGGCATCGGCGGGAGCCGGGTGGCGTGAGTTGGGGACTGGGGCATGCGGTGGTTGGGCACAACCGCCGGGCGGTTTACGCCAACGGCTCGGCTCGGTTGTATGGATCGACCAGCCTGCCCGATTTCCGCGGAATCGAAGGCGGCGAGGACCACGGACTCGAGTTGTTGTTCTTCTGGGACCGTCAATCGAACCTCCGGGCGGCGGGAGTCAACGTGGCTTGCCCGTCGCAAGAAGTCGAAACCCGCTCGACCGTGAACGCCGACTTCTGGCACGACGTCCGCGAGCAAGTGCATGCCGCCACGACAACGAATCTGGCCGTGCTCGGCTGGCCGGGGGCTGCCGGGGATTTGTCGCCGCACTGGCTCTATCGGAAGGCGGCCGAGGAACGCATGCTCAAGCTGCGCGACCTGACGCGTACGCAGGACATTGGGCGCCGCCTGGCGCGCGAAGTCGTCGAGGTATGCGAACTGTCCCGGCGGGAAATCCGCACGGAGGTGCCCTTCGTCCATCATGTCGAGGATTTGGTGTTGCCAGCTCGGAAAGTGACCGACGAGGAACTGGCGGAAGCGAGGAAGGAAATCGACGCGCTCAAACAGAAAGGCGACACCAGCCGGCAAACCGCTTGGCACGAAGCCCTCGTGGAACGTCACCGGACGCAGGGGGCGGCCCCCACATTCACCGTCGAATTGCATGTCCTGCGGATCGGCGACATCGCGATCGCCACCAGTCCGTTCGAGTTGTATCAGGACTACGGCACGCAGATCAAAAGCAGGAGCAAAGCGCTGCAGACATTCGTGCTCGAGTTGACCGGCGGCTGGGGGGGCTATCTGCCCACCCGACGCGCGGTGGCCGGCGGGGGGTACGGCGCCGTCGTCCAGAGCGGACGGGTGGGACCCGAGGGCGGACAGGTATTGGTGGACCGCACCGTGGAACTCATTAACGGTTTTTGGGACAGCCCATCGGCGCAGCCGCAGCCGTAAACGGTCGGCGTCCAGATCAGCGCGAGCCAGCCCCCTGGGTCGTGCTCGTTCGAGGCGCAGGCGATCACAGCGTCTGCAATACAGCAGTCCGAATGCCTTCGTGGTGGACTGAGCCGCGGATTCGGGACATCGGGAGCGCTGCCCGGGACATGAGCGGATCGGTTTCAGCGTTGCGATCGACGAAGTTGAAGAGGTTGACCAGAGGAGCAGGAAGACGAGCGTCGGGCGCGCGCTGGGGGAAGGGCGTCTGGCGCTCGGGCAGAGAGGCCGACACAGGAGATGTGGTCGAATTCACAGCGCCGTGTTGACTTGAGATTCGCCCTCCTCTGCCGCCTTATGGACTTCCCGCAAGACTCCCGCCACCCCCGACGGCCAAATCTCCTCAGTCGAAGCGGGCGGCTTCATGGTAGCTTCCTGACGAGCTGCGGACTAGAGGCGGCCCCGCAGACGGTACAGATGCCAGCCCAGCACCTCGTGCGTGTAGAGCGAGAGAGTCTGCAGCGCACCGACTGTTGGAACGATCCTCATCGGACGGGCTTCTTCCAGGGCCGCCAGCCCCCGAAAATCGCTCGCGCAACACTCGACCTCGATGCCCAACTTGCGGAATGCCGCTTCACTGCGGCGCATGTGGGACGCCGAAGTGACCAGGATCACCCGGCGCCAGCCCTGCTCGATCAAGATGCGTTGCGTGGCGACAGCTTCGTCGTGCGTGGTCCGGCACCCTTCGAGCGCCAGGACGGGGAGAGGCGTCACGTTCCACGCCTCGAGCAGGCGCCGCAGCAGATCGCCCTCGTGCTTCATCGCGCCGCCCGCGCCGCGGGCTCCTCCGCCCAGAATCAAAGCGCGCCCCTTGCCCCGCCGGGCCAGATCAGCGGCGGTCACAAGCCGGTCGGCGGCATCGTTGAACTGAAACCCGAAGCAATCGTGGCGCGAGAGGCTGACGGTACCACCCAACATCACCACGGCATCGGCCGGGGCGAGTTCGTCCGCGGTCCGTCCTGCATACGGACGTTCGAGGGTGGCGAGGAGTTCGGAAGTCAACTGGTTGTTGCCGACGAGGGCCAAGACCACCACAAGAAGGCCGCTCGACCAGGCGCGTCCCCACTCCCTTCGCCAGAGCCGCCGCAGCGTCCACAGAACCAGGATGAGCCAGAGGAAACCGAGCGGTTCGCTCAGCGGACCGATCCAATCTTTCATGCGAAGGAACGGTCGAGCACCTGCGTCAAATGGGGCGCGAAAAGCCGCGGTTCGAGCAGGAAAGCGTCATGGCCCTTTTCCGAATGAACGGTGATCCACATGACGGGGACGTCGGCGCGCTTGAGCACCTGCACGAGCCTGGCCTGATCGCTCGGGTAGAACGAGAGGTCCGAGTCGATGCTGAAGACCAGGAATTCCTGCTTTCGACAGCGCCCGAACACGTCATGCAAATCCTGGCCGCCGCTTTCCTTGACCAGATCGAACCATTGCCAGGCATCGAGGATGCGCAGGTAGGTGTTGGCATCGAAGCGCCGGACGAACTTCTCGCCCTGGTGCAACATGTAGGACTCGACCGGATGCCGCATTTCGTACCAGCCGAAGGGGGGTTTTTGGCTGACGACTTCGTTGCGGGCGCGCTCACGCAGGGCATCCAGCGAGACGAATGTCTTGTGGGCGATGCGCCGCGCCAAGGCCAGCCCGAAGTCGGGCCGCGGCCCGTCGTAATAGTCGCCACCCCGGAAATTGGGGTCCGCTTCGATCGCCGTGACCTGCTCGAAATTCATAATCCGTTGCAGCACGGTGGTCTCGATCCCTGTGCCGATCGGCACAACAATCCGCACCCGGTCAGGGTAGCGTGTGGCGAGCACCTCGCAAAGAAAACCCCCGATCGACGCCCCGATGACCGCGTGGAGCCGCCGGACTCGCAAATGATCCAGCAAGGCCATCTGCGAATCCACGATGTCGCTCATTCGCAACACCGGAAAGGCCGGCCCCCAGCGCCGGCCCGTGTCGGGGTTTACCGAAGCCGGCCCGGTCGATCCGTAGCACCCCCCCAGATAGTTCGCGCAAATGACGCAGAACCGGCGGGTGTCCAGGGCCTTGCCAGGCCCAATGAAACCATCCCACCAGCCTTCGTGCAGCTCGTCAGTCCACCGGCCATCGAGTCCGGGCACGTCCCGGTTCAGCCCGGCCGCATGCTGGCTGCCGGTCATGGCGTGGAAAAGGAGGATGACGTTCGAGCGATCAGCGTTCAGCCGGCCATACATCTCGTATGCCAGCCTGAACCGGGGCAAGACCGGACCCAGCCGCAACTGAAAGGGCCTCTTGCGGTTATGAAACTCGAAGAACTGCGTTCGTACTTTGCCAATGGAACGGGTCATGAAACAAACGGCGCGCAGTGTGCGACGCCACGCCCGTCGACGCAAGCCTCGCCCGCGACAGCCTCGCCCGCGACAGCCCGAGACTCAATGCGTTCTAAAGAAGAACCTTCGCTTTCCATGAACCGTGGTTCCGTAGCCGTCTCGCTGCCGCGGGATGAGTCCGCGCCATCTCGCTCCGTCAAACGCAGGAATCAGCGCCGACTCACGTCGGCGGCTACAGATCGGATCATGGTCCTCGGGCGCATTCAACCGCTGAGTGTCTTGGCGCGGCAAAACCGCAACCAAATTGAGCCACAACTGACGGCCTTTGCGGGATGATACTTCTTTCAAAGAGAAAGGAAGTTGACAGAGAGTGGTACAGCGTTCCGCGAATCACCCGTCCGTTCGAGCATTGGCACTTCACATGTGAATCGACCGTGCCCTCGCCACAACCTTCGTCGTGAACTCCGCGGCGACCTGGGTCACAACCCTTGTCGACACCTTGTCGACACCTTTGCTGCGACTTCTTTGGGCCGCCGCCGTGTACATCGACAAAGGCGGCGACGAAGGCTGCGACAAAGGACTGAGAGCAGAGGCCCGGACTGGTGATGATTACGCCGTGCGGCCCAGGGCCTGTTCGATGTCCGCGAGCAGATCATCGATGTGCTCCAGTCCGATGCTCAAGCGGACCAACTCGGGCGCGATGCCCCCAGCCCGCTGCTGCTCCTCGGTAAGCTGGGAATGCGTGGTGGTGGCCGGGTGAATTGCCAGGCTCTTC
>DAOOQY010000376.1:0-4973 GCA_035389025.1 Verrucomicrobiota bacterium | reverse complement strand
TGGGAGATCGGAGATGGGAGATGGGAGATCGGAGATGGGAGATGGGAGATCGGAGATGGGAGATGGGAGATCGGAGTTCGGCGTTCGGAGATGGCGGATGGCGAAGGGCAGATGGCAAAGGGCAGATGACTGTGAGCGCGTTTCCATCTTGCGGCTCGTGAATGCTGAGTCTAGCGTCCATGCGACGTGCGGCGGGAATCCGCCGATTTCAATGAAAGGGAAGCGCGAGCTGAGCTATGACTCGAAGATCGAGGGCGACGTCGTCGTGACGCGACTCGAAGCCGCGATCAATTGGTTTCGGAAGCACTCGATCTGGCCGATGCCAATGGGCCTGGCCTGTTGCGCGATCGAGTTGATGGGGGCGGGTGCCAGCCGCTATGATTTGGCCCGGTTCGGGATGGAGGTGATGCGCTTTTCGCCCCGGCAATCGGATGTGATGATTGTGGCGGGCACGGTGACGTACAAGATGGCGCTGGTGGTGAAACGGTTGTATGAACAGATGACCGAACCCAAGTGGGTGATCGCCATGGGCGCCTGCGCCTCGACCGGGGGCATGTACCGCAGTTACTCGGTCTTGCAGGGCGTGGATCGCATCCTGCCGGTTGACTTCTACGTGGCCGGCTGTCCGCCTCGGCCGGAGGCGCTGCTCGAAGCCTTGATGAAACTCCAGGACAAGGTCTCGAATGAACGGGTGCTGGCCACTCTGAAACAAGCGGGCTGAAGTCGAAGCCGCGCGCACTCACGTCTTCTTCCGAGCATGACACCCCGCGACCTCGCCAGCCAGTTGCAGGCCCATTTTGGGGATTTGGTGGGAAGCCTTGTCGAGTTTCGGGGCGAGGCCACATTGACCGTCGGTGAGGCCCGACGAGTTCCCGAGGTGTGCGAGTATGCCCGGACGGCGCTGGATTGCGATCTTCTCCTGGACATCAGCAGCATCGACAATTACGGCGAGGACCCGCGTTGGACGATCG
Source organism: Verrucomicrobiota bacterium (assembly GCA_035389025.1). Classification (GTDB taxonomy): domain Bacteria; phylum Verrucomicrobiota; class Verrucomicrobiia; order Limisphaerales; family J093; genus MWFF01. Next base: position 4,002 of record DAOOQY010000376.1, on the reverse strand, counting down.
TGTACGAACTCTACAGCCTTAAACATCGGGCGCATCTCCGCCTCAAGACCTGCGTGTCCGAGGAGCAATCCGAGTTGCCGACGCTGACGCGCGTCTGGCCGGCGGCGAACTGGCATGAGCGGGAAATCTACGACATGATGGGCATCCGGTTCTCCGGGCATCCGAATCTGCACCGCATTCTGATGTGGGAAGGCTATCCCTACTTTCCCCTCCGCAAGGACTTTCCCCTGGCTGGGCGGACGACCGATTTGCCGGAGGTTGCGTTCACCGAACCGGCCCCGATGGAGGGCGGTCCGTTCGTGACGGCCTCGGGGCAGGCGGGTGCGGCGGAGCGCGAGCCGCGCGCCAGGACGAATCATTCATGAGCGGGACGGCGCGCACGACTGAGTTTGGCGACGCGGACGCCGGAGCCGAGGCGATGCCGATGACGCCGGCGGTGCCGCCCGAGAGCGAGGACCTGCGCGACGTTCAAGGAGACACGATGGTCCTCAACATGGGGCCGTCGCATCCATCAACGCACGGCGTCCTGCGGCTGGTGCTCGAGATTGATGGCGAGATGATCGCGAAAGCGGCGCCTGAGATCGGGTATTTGCATCGCGGCGACGAGAAGATCGCCGAGAACATGACCTACACCCAGTTCATCCCCTACACGGATCGGCTGGATTATCTCGCCCCGCTGGCCAACAACGTGGCCTATGTGCTGGCGGTCGAGAAGTTGCTGGGCATCGACCGGCAACTGCCTCTGCGCTGCCAGTACATCCGGGTGCTCTGCTGCGAGTTGGCGCGCATCTCCGCCCACCTGCTCGGTCTTGGCAGCTTTGCGATGGATCTGGGGGCGATGACGGTCTTTCTGCACACATACACCGAGCGGGAGAAAATCTACAATCTGTGCGAGTCGCTGACCGGCGCGCGGTTCACCACCAGCTACACGCGCATCGGCGGGCTGGCGCGCGATCTGCCCGCCGGTTGGACCGATCAATGCCGTCAATTCCTGCGCGAGTTGCCGACCGCCATCCGCGACGTCGATCGATTGCTCACGCGGAACCGGATTTGGATCGATCGCACCAAGGACGTCGGGGTCGTCTCCCGCGACGAGGCCATCGGGCACGGTCTGACGGGGCCGAACCTGCGCGGCAGCGGCGTCGAGCACGACCTGCGCAGGGCGCATCCTTACCTCGTCTACGACAGGCTCAAGTTCGATGTGCCGATCGGCTCGGTGGGGGACTGCTATGATCGGTATCTGGTGCGCATGGAGGAGATGCGGCAGAGCGCGCGGATTGCCCAACAATGCCTCGATCAGATGCCGGGCGGGCCGATCAACGTCCATGACGGCAAGGTCGTGCTGCCGCCCAAGGAGAAGGTCCTGACCCGGATGGAGGAGTTGATCCATCAGTTCATCCTGGTGACCCAGGGGGTGAATGCGCCGCCAGGCGACATCTACTCCGGCGCGGAGAACCCGAAAGGAGAGTTGGGATTCTATATCCACAGCCGCGGAGGCGGAACGCCCTACCGGCTCAAGATTCGATCCCCCTCCTTCGTCACCCTGAGCATTCTGCCGCGCCTGCTTCCCGGACATATGATCAGCGATGTCCCCGCGATTCTCGGGTCGCTCGATTTCGTGATGGGTGAATGCGATCGCTAGCGATGAATCTCACGCTTCCTGACACGCTCGTGGCCGAGATCGACCGGTTGGTGGCGCGTTATCCCCAGCCGCGCAGCGCCAGTGTCATGGTGTTGCATGCTCTCCAGGATCATCTGGGCTGCCTTTCGCCGGACGCCATCGAATGGACAGCCGCGCGTCTGAACCTGCAGCCGATCAACGTGCTCGAATTGGTCACGTTTTACCCGATGTTCCGGCAGACGCCGGTCGCGAGATTTCATCTGAAGATTTGCCGGACGCTGAGCTGCGCGCTGTGCGGTTCGCACGAGTTGCACCGGCACCTGTGCGGAAAGTTGGGGTTGAATCCGCGCGTCCACGGGCCGCAGACGACCGCCGACGGACGATTCACAGTCGAATTCGTCGAGTGTCTGGCGAGTTGCGGGACGGCCCCCGTGATGATGTGCAACGACAGGTTCTTCGAGAAGGTGACCCCTGAACAGGCGGACCGGATCATCGCCGAGACGGAGTCTTGACAGCGCGCGAAGACCTGGGCGTTCGCTCACGCTCCAGAGTTCGCGGCTGTCGGGGCTGAATGCTTTGCTCCAGGTGGCATCCTCGGCCAGTCCCTCCCGCTTCATCTGCCTGTAGCACCTGCCTCACGATGAGATCGCCCGCAGCATGGGACGGAGTTCAGGCGCCGTGCGGATGCTCTGGGTGCGGGCACTGGCCCGCCTTCGGGAGGAACTTCAGTCTTCGGCTTGCGGGATCAGGCATGGATGACGGACGAGGGGTGTCCGACTTCGAGCCGTCTTCCGCGGCCGGTGCGGGTTCGATGTGAACGACCACATGCTGGACGGCCAGGGAAGAAGACTTGAGTCGATCGCTGACCTGATGCCCGATCTCATGGCCGCGCCGCACCGTTAGATCGCCATCCACCTCGACGTGGATTTCCACGAACACGCCCAGGCCGCTCTTGCGCGTGCGGCACTTTTCAATGCGCACAACGCCCGGCACAGAGGCCGAGAGTTCACGGATTTGACTCTGAACCTCTTCGGACACGGCTGCGTCCATGATCTCTCCCAGCGCCGCGCGGAAAATCCGCGATCCGTTGAAGATGATGACGGCGCACGCGAGCAGGGCCGCCCAATCATCCGCGCTCTCGTAACCATCGCCTCCGATGAGCGCGATGGCGATGCCGATGAACGCTGCCGCGGAGGTTATTGCATCCGAGCGATGGTGCCAGGCGTCACCCTTGACAGCGGTGCTGGTCAGCTCATGCCCAACCCGAAACACGAAGCGGTACAGCGTTTCTTTCGTGACGATGACCAGGGCCAGCACCACCAGCGTAAACCAGGCTGGGGCGTGATGGGGGGTGATGATCTCGCGCAGACTCTGGCAGGCAATCAACACCGCTGCCCCGAGCAGGGCCAGCGCAACAATGACCGCGGCGATGGGCTCGGCTTTGCCATGGCCGTATGGGTGGTCCGGATCGGGGGGCAGTGACGAGACCTTCAGTCCCGTCCAGACGACGAGCGAACTGATGACGTCCGCGGTGGATTCGATGCCGTCCGCAATCAGGGCGTAGGAATTCCCGGCGATGCCGGTGACGATCTTCGTCGTGGCCAGCATGATGTTGACGGCCATGCCGACGCCGGCCGCCACCAGTCCTCGTTGAACGGATCGCATAGACTCTGCGAGACAGTCCTCCCCTGATCGGTCGGACACGGAGATTCTGACCGCAAGGCCTGGCTGTGATCAAGGAGCGATGTGGGTCGGCAGCGGCGCGCATGTCTGTGCCGAATGCGGCCCGGTCACCGCGTGTTCGAGCGTTCGGTCCGCGTCCGAAGAACGGACTGCGCGCACGGGCCGTCACGCACTTGACTTGTAGGCGTGTCGGGTGGATGTTGCCGCACGCCAAGCCAGTCCCGACCAGAGCCACCGAGGAGCGTGGAGCGGTGGCGGGGTCGATCTGATTGTCGCGGCGGGCCGCCGAGAGGACAGAGCCATGAAGCACGGATTCGATCCTGGTTGCAGCGAGGAGCCGTTTCGGAGTCTGGCGCAGGAATACCCCGGGGAGAGTGCCTATCCCCCTGACCAGTTCCGGGTCGAGTGGGGGCCGATCTTCCACCGCGGGAGATTGGATGGCTCGGCCCGGGTGCTGGTCATTGGCCAAGACCCGGCACAACACGAAGCGGTTGTCCGGCGCATTCTGGTGGGGGAAGCGGGGCGGCGGGTTCAGGGATTTCTAGCCAAGCTGGGCATCACTCGCAGCTACACGATGATCAACACGTTCCTTTTCAGTGTCTACGGTTCCGTCAAGGCCGCCACACGAAAGAACCCGGTGCTCGTCGCCTATCGCAACCGATGGATCGACGCGTTGATGGCCAGCGGGCGGATCGAGG
>DAOOQY010000375.1:0-4978 GCA_035389025.1 Verrucomicrobiota bacterium | reverse complement strand
CGCGTCACATCAGACGGCGCCATCGAGATGGCCGGACGGCGCTTCACGACCGTCGTCGTGCTGTTCGAACCCATGCCGCCGGAGGGGCTGCTGCCGCTGTTCGAGGAATTCGTCGAGCGCGGCGGCCGTTTGGTGTGGTCGGGGCCCCCGCCTCGAGTCGATTTGGCGGGCGGCGATGTGTTGGCGCGCTGGCAGAGGCTCTTCGGCATCCGCACCGTTGGTTTTGGCGCGCAAGGCCTGCTGGCGCCAGGCGAGGTCGTCGCTTTCGAAGGCCGACTCGGGAGCGTCCCGCCGCAGACCATCCTGACCCATTTCCTCGTCGATCAGGTCTATCCGATCGAGCCGGACACGACCAGTGCGGTCGTTGCGCGATGCGGCGCGAACGCGGTCGGCGTCAGCTCGACGCGAAGCGGCAACGGCTCGGTCACGTATCTGGGTTTTCGTCCACGCGACGATCAGGCGGCATCGCTCGGTTACGAGACGCGCACCTGGTTCGAGGCGCTCCGGGCCTTGGGCGCTTATCCGCCGTCGCGAGCCAATTTGCCCCTCAATGACAATCCCAGCGTGGTGTCGCGCGAATCACCCTTGCTTGCCTGCCGGTTCCCCAACGGCACCGTGACCCTCGCCGTCCATTACCGGTCTCACATCGAGAGTTGGCCGGGCGGTTTCCACCGGGACGCCGAAAAGGACGCCGAAGTTCTCAAACAGAATCCGCTGCCGTCGGACAGGATCGATCTTGCGGAGGGGTTGCGCGTTGCCGGCCACGACGTGCGGTATCGGGGCCGGTTGCTGGTCGCTTTCCAGGTTGGGCGGGACAACGAATTAGAGGCGTTTGGCGGGTATGATTGCGCATCGATTCATCTGAACGGCGTCGAACACAGGTTTGCCGAGCAACCCGCCGCTCATCTCGCCTGGGCGCCGGTGGCGGAAAACCGCCGCGTGCCGGGTGGCGCGGTCATCGAGATATGGGCGGCCAGCATGGGGCCGGTGCGCATTCCGATGGCCGATGGCGCGGCCCGAGGCCGTCTCTTTCTCGCCGGCACCGCGCCCGGCGTTTTAGGCGAGGAACTCGAATGCGCATTGCGCGACGGCGCGCTGGTGTTCGATCCTGCGTCACAGGGGCGGCGTCGCCACTTGTATCTTCTGTAGCAGGCGATTCAGGGCGTCATGCCGACTCGCGGAGTTCGGCCCTTCGACCGGCAATGAGCCTGGGGACGACCATCATGTGAAGGGCGAGCAGAAAGACAAGACCGGCGACCAGGACCACGGCAAACAAGCCCGCCATGCCCCACTGCGCGTGAACAGGCACGTCAGCGAGTGAGAAGTGAGGCCTCAACTGCTCGACACGCACGACGTCCCGCAGAGCGACCAGGGGCACCAGGGCCAGGAAGAACGCCAGGGAAGCCATGAGCGGATAGGTCCACGAGGCTTTGTATCGCCCCAGGAAGACAAGCACCAGACCGACGGACGCCATGGCCGTGCCCAGACCCAGAAGCAGCTTGGCGAGGCCCGCCGAAGTGACGTGTGAACGAAGGCCCTCAGGCATCGCGGACAGCATCCAAACACCGGCAACCGCTTCAAGCAGCATGCCCAGGACGGCCACGTTCACAGCAATCCGGTGATTGTGCCTTCCCTCCTCCGTCAGACCCCACTTGAGCATCATCACGCCCCGGAACAGAATGGCAACGCCCGCCACCGTGAAACCGGGCGCCAGAATCAAAAGCCACCGCGCAAAGAGCGTCGGGTCGTCCATGTTCAAGTTCTGGCCTCCAGGCGACTTCCCGTAAAGCCCCATCCACTTCTCAGGCGAGACCGACAACGTGATGTTATTGACGAAGAAGAACCCGACGCTCAGCAGTGCCATCGCCGCCAGAACCGAAAGCAGCACGACGCCGGGATGCTTCGGGTTCTTCACCAGCTTCTGATAATAGAACACCCCGTACAGGAAGACCACCAGGGGAATCACCAGAATCCAGTGAAACCCGAGCAGAATCGACGAGGAGTAGAACATCTGCCCATACAAAACCTGGACGAAGAGCAGCGGGGGGATGCCGAACGTGATCAGGTACGAGGTGGCCAGCGGCAGCAAATCCCGCAGGTACCTCGCCAAACGGTCGTCGTACTGCTTCCTCGCGATCCTCAGCCACAGGAAGATGAAAACGCTCCCGACCGTCAGGTTCATCGCCAGGAAGTGCAGGGTCAGAGTAAAGTAGGACAGCGCCTGCAGCAGGATGGGCGGTACCGGATAGCCCAGCGGGTCGGGACTCGGCAATGGAAGACCGGCGCCGCTCGCGGTTGCAGCGGCCAGCACGCCGACCATCGCGAGTGCGGCACTCATTGCGCCACCTCCGCCCCAGCCACTTCGAGTCCGGGCAGCGCCTGGCCAATCCCCCCGGGGTCGAGACCATCGCCTTGGGCCGTCGCCTGCCGATCCGGCAGCAGGTCGCGCGGATCGACGGTTTCGCCGCGGAGGGAGAGCACGTAAGCGACCAGGGCGGCCTTGTCCAACACATCCCCCTGAAACGGCGGCATCACTCCCATGTCCTGCATCGTGCCCAGCCACCGGGAGCCGAACACGGGAGTCCAGTCACGGGTCCGATACGCCACGGACCGATAACCGTCGCGCGTGTGGCAACTGGCGCATTGGAGGCGGAAGACCTGTTCGCCGTGGGCGAGCGTGCCGGGCGCGAAGCCGCCGTGCCACTTGGCCTTTTCAAGATAGGAACCATTCAGTTGAGCCGGGTCTTTGGCGTCCTTCACCCAAAGGCCGTTCGAGTAAAGGACCCCATGTATCACGTATGGTTTGCGGCCCATTTCGCGGAAGAACTCCGCCCCCAGAATCCCCAACTGCGCCACCAACAGCATCGAGATGGCCGCAATGGTGTTGACCGTCTTGGGATACGCGGCGAACACCAGCGTCCCCAAGACCAGCAACGTCCCCGCCACCCCGGCCAGGATGGCCATGCGCGTGAGTGCCGAGAGCGTCCCGCCGACCACTCCCACGGTGCCCCCGCCCAGGATCGAAACCGTGCTTGCGGGCAGGGTCGTGAAATACCAGTAGCCCAGGCCGGGCGCCAGGATCGCCCCGGGAATCACCCACTTCACGCAGAACTGGATGATGCGCCCCTTGAACTCCTCGTCCCGGATGCGGCTCGCCACCAGGAAACCGGCCAGGCCGGCCAGCAGGAACATCGTCACCGTGCGGATGAGCAGAGCCGGGAAATACCCGGGGTTGAAAAAACCGGCCGCGATGTCCTTGTTTTCGATCGTCCAGGCGCCCGGGGTGAGCATGAACGTCAGAATGCCGTTGATCACCACCAGGGAGCCCCAGGCGATGACGAAATAGGCGCCTGCGAGAAAAGTCTGCATCCGCGGCGTGTTGCGTTTGAAGCCGTAATAATACAGGTAGAGCACGGTCAGTTCGCCCAGGAAGAAAACCCACTCGATGGCCCAGGCGAAGACGAACTGGTGAATCAGCAGGCTGGTGGCTTCGGCGCTGGCCAGTTGGATCGAGAACCAGATGCCAACGCCGGTCGTGGCCCCCACAACCGTCGTGTACACCAAAAAGAAGGTGGCGAACGTGTGCAGCCAGTCGCGGACCCGCTGCCCGTCGGGCTGTCGCTTCGACCAAATCTCCGCCACCACCAGGAACGCGCCCCCGCCCACCGCGACATGCGAGATGAGCACGTGGATGATCGCGATGATCGCCACCACCAGACCCGCGCCCAAGCCCCCGACATCCCAGATTGGATAGTTCATCTCTTTTGCCTGTCAAATCGCGCGGCCAAGCACCTTCGCCTCAGGAGACCCAACCCCACACGGTCAGCACAACAAAACCGACCAGCAACACCACGCCCGCCCGCGCGATCCAGGTTCCGCGCCTGTCCGAAGGAACCGCCCGATCGAAAAACGGGACCAGCGCGCACAAGAGCGGGACAATCCCCATCAGGGCCATCCCCGCATACTCGAGCTTGCCCGGAAAGAGCTTGAGGGCCTGGTACTGGGCGAGGAAATACCACTCGGGCTTGATGCCCAACGGCGCCGCTCCGAACGGGTCCGCTTCCGCTTCCAAGGCCCTGGGCCAGATCGCCGAGAGCGCCACCAGCAACGCGAAGGCCGCCAGCCAAACGGGCAGTTCCGACGCGAAGTAGTCGAAGAAGAACTTCTTGTGCCTCTTCTGACGCGCCGGCAGAGCCGCAAACGAGTCGGGCTCGCTCATCCCCTGAATCTGCACGAACAGCAGATGCATCCCGATCAAACCCAGAACCGCAAGCGGCAACACCACCACGTGCAGCACATAGAATCGCCCGATGGTGTCGGTGGTGACCGCCGGCCCGCCTCGCAGCAGGCTGGCCATCCAGTGGCCGAGACCCGGCGCTTTCTCCATTTCCGTCAAGCCGACGTTGGTTGCGAAGAACGAAAGGCCGTCCCACGGGAGCAGGTAACCCGAGAATCCGAAGGCCATGCAAAGCCCCAGCAGCGCCAGACCGACCAGCCACGTGCCCTCGCGCGGCGCCCGATACGCCTTCATGAAGTACGCCGAGAACATGTGCAGAAAGAGCGTCAGGATCATCAGATTCGCCGACCAATGATGAACGCTGCGCATCAGATTGCCGTAAGGCACCTCCATGACGATCCGTTGCACCGATTGCCAGGGCGCGTCCGGTCGATAGTAGACCATCAACAGGACTCCCGTGAGAATCTGGATTGCGAAAAAGAAGAGCGCCAGGCCGCCCATCATGTACCAGGCGGCGTGCCGATGCTCAGGCACTTTCTTGTTCCTCAAGAAATCGATGATGGGCCACACCGGGAACCGCGCCAGCAACGCCCGACTCAGCTTGCCCAGCGCCTTGTCCGCCGGCGGCAGTTCCTTCAGAGCCCCCTCCGGTACCGTATGCATGTGGTCTGCCATCGCGCCCCTCGCTAGCCCGGATGTTTCACAAAGCTCCGCGGAGTCTGACATCCGGGCTCTGGCAAA
>DAOOQY010000374.1:0-4995 GCA_035389025.1 Verrucomicrobiota bacterium | reverse complement strand
CACCTCGCTCCGTCAAAGGCAGGAATCAGCGCCGACTCACGTCGGCGGCTACAAACCGGTTCAAGGTCCCCGTGCGCATTAGACCGTTGAATGACAATGCTTCCCATGCACGGCGTGCGGCGCTACAACAGGCCCGATGTCATGGCCCGCCGATTACCACATGCACACGCCGCTCTGCCGGCATGCCAAGGGCGAACCGTCCGATTACGCCCGCCGCGCCATCGAGGTCGGTCTCGATGAAATTGGATTCTCCGACCACAGCCCGATGCCCCGCGACGATTTCGACGACTGGCGCATGCGCCTGGACCAACTGTCGGACTACGTCGCGCGGGTCGATCGGGCGCGCTGCAAGGCGCCCTCCCTGACCATCAAGCTCGGGCTCGAAGTAGATTTCCTCCCGGGGCAGGAGGAATGGGTGCGCGACCTCGCGAGGCGTCACCCCTGGGATTATCTCATCGGCTCGGTGCATTATGTGAGCGCGTCGTGGGACATCGACAACCCCCACCGCATCGCCCTCTGGCAGGGGCGCGATCTGTTCGAGGTATGGACGGCCTACTTCGAACGGCTCACCCAGGCGGCCGAGTCGGGACTCTTCGACATCATCGGGCACGCCGACCTCTGCAAGAAGTTCGGATTTCGCCCCGCGGCCGACTGCACGCCCCTTTATCGGCGGTTTCTCGCCTCGGCGAAACGCGCGGGCGTCGCGATCGAACTCAACACCGCCGGTCTGCGCAAGGAATGCCGTGAGATTTACCCGAGCCGCGCCTTGCTCGAACTGGCGCACCAGGAGGGCGTCGCCATCGCGTTCGGGTCGGACGCCCATGCGCCTGAGGAAGTCGGCGCCGATTTCGAACAGGCGGTGGCCCTCGCCCGTTCGGTCGGCTATGCCCATGCGTGCCGCTGGACCAGGCGCCAGCGCACGATGGTCCCTCTGTTGGCGCCCGGCCCGGCGGAAGTCAAAAGCTCCAGAATCAGCGTTTGAGGAGAACGAAAGCGGTGAATTCGGTGGGGGTCGGAAGCGACAGAGGGTCGCCGTGGGCAATCCCGCTCAGCACCGGTTCGCCAAAGAAATCCGTCGGCTCGAGCACGCGGAACCGGTCGCCGGGCTGAAGGAACATCGAGACATCGGCCGCCACGGACGGCGTGCGATCCCAGTTGAGCACCGCCAGGTGGGCGCGTTGGGGATCGTATTTGCTGGGCTCGAGGACAACGCGCGTTCCGGACGGACGAGTCTCGAGCGCGCCCAGCAGCCAGTTGCCCTGCTCGACGACGCGCGCGAAGCGGCTGACTGTGAGGCGGGAATTGACGAAGAGATTGCCGCGCAACTCGCAATCGACATTGGTGACCGCGGAGTAACCGAGCTGGACGGACATCCCATAGAAGAGGTTCGTCAGCACGCGAATGCCCTGGCTCGGCTGGGCCCCGCCGATCAGGAACGTGCCGGCGTCGTAGACCATGTTGTTCTCGACACGGTAGTGGTCGACAAAGGCTTGGCGCGAACCGTACGCGTGCAGGCTGTAGCCGAGCCCGCCGGTGATGATGTTGTTCGAGATCGTTTTTACGCCATGCCGGTTTTGGGTGTAAATGGCGTGGCCATGACCGCGTTGAGTGCCCGCCCAGCCGTTGTCATAAATGATGCACCCGTGCAGTTCGCTGTTGGTCGAGCCCGCCCACCAGCTCACTCCCTGAGAGTTGTCGTGAATGATCAAGTGGATGAACTTGCAGTCGCCGCCGCCGTACACGTTCAGCCCGCCCCACGGCCGGTTCAGATTCCGGTATGTCGGGTCCGGAGGAACCGGCTCCGCCGGACGCGGCTCGGACACCAGGATTTCCAGATTCCAAATCCAGAGATGACTCGAAGGGGACTGCACGTTGAGCCCCCCATCGAGGATCACCTGCTCGCCGGGCATCGACCGGACGTGGACGGGGGCGCCGGCGCGCCCGGCCAGCTTGACCGGCCAGCCCATGCCGAGGTTCTCGAACGGGCTTTTGTAAATGCCCCGGCGCAGCCAAAGGGTGTCGCCCGGGGCAATCGGCTGCCGGCCGGCCAGAGCCGACTCGATGTCCCAGGGAGAACGATGGGAACCTTCGGCAGTGGCGGTCCCGTTCGTGGCCGCGTACCATTCAGCAGCCCAGCCGTTCCCCTGAAAGATGAGAAAGGCCCCGACAGCAATTTGACTCGCCCAGCCACGCATCGCGCCCCGAGTCTGCCCCGTGATGGAATCCGCCGCAAGACGAGACGCGGTGTCCGAACCGGTGTCGGTCCTCGCGCCGCGTGAGGACACGCGGCCCCGGAGCTTTGACATTATTCGGATTGGACTTGCTGAGGAATCAGCGAGATGCACTCCACCGTCACCCTCACCCGCCCCGCCACGGCGGGACACCCTCTCCCATCGGATGGGAGAGGGCCGGGGTGAGGGGTCTGTGCAGGGTGTATCCAGCCGACTCGGCAGTAATCACGCACTTCATCGATCCGTGGCGAGCAGCACGAAGAGGCCTGGATGTTCTCCCTGGGCACATTGAAGGTGTGCGATGAAAATCCTGCAACGACATCGACAACCAGCAAGAATGCGATGGCTTGACTGCCGGGCGCGGCTGGCGTTCCCTTGGTCTGCCATGAAACGCCCTTTCACTTCCTTCCTCGGCGCCTGGTTGGGCTTGGCCATGCTCCTGGAGCCGGCGGTCTGCGCGGAGGACGTCGGCGCAATCTTCCTCTTCAAGGCCGTCTGGTACGAACAGAACAACGCCGGCGATCCCGTGCTGATTCCGAGTGCGGACGAACCCTATGACATCAAGGCCGATGTTTTTCTGACGGACGAGACGTTGAGCGACCCGGACTGGGATTTGTGGATTTGGGGCATGACCGTTCGCACGCCCAGCAGCCAGACGCATGGCATGACAATCGACTACGAGGAGGGCGGTTTCGATTACTACGACGGGGCGGTGAGCCAGCAGGCTTTGAACTCGAAGTACGGCCCCGGCAGCTACCGTTTCACCTTGTCGAGCTACATCACCGGAGACACCCGATACGACGTGCCCCTGGCCTCGGACGATTACCCCCCCGCGCCTCGATGCACCAACTTCGATGCAGCCCAGAGGGTCGATCCCACCAAGGATTTCACGCTGCGTTGGGCGCCCTTCACCGGCGAAGGCGAGCGCGAAATCTGGATTCACGTCACGGATTCAGAGACAGGCGAGTTTGCGTTCTATGCCGGACCGATCGATGGCGCCGAGACCGCCATCGACATCCCGGCCGGGATGCTGACACCGGACACAACCTACTGGGCCTGGATTACGTTCACACGCTACACGCACCTGTCCCACCAGGCTCTGCCGGAGACCTATTCCGGCTTCGACGCCTACAACAGCTTCCCGCTCAAGTCGACCTCGGGCGGGTCAGCGCCCGATCCGGCAGTCATCACCGCCTATCGCGTTCTCGACAACGGCGATCTCGAACTGACCGCGGACTGCACCGCCGATCACCCCCTCACCGTCCAGGGCGCTCGAACGCTCGACGCCCCGTGGTCCGACCTCCAGACCACCACGCCGGCAAGCTCGCAGGTCGTGCTGACCGTCTCGAAGGCGACGCTCGGCGATCGCCTCTTCCTCCGCCTCGCCCAGGAGTAGCAGCCGCGCGCGCTCCCGCTCAAACTGGTTGCGCACGGACCACGGAAGGACTTTAATCGCGGCGTCTTCGAATGAGCACTCGCTTTCGATCTCCTCTGAATGCCGCCGTGAGCCGCCGTCTGCCGATCCTCTGCGTCCCGATCCCGCGCGCCCGATGGTCGCCCCGACCCTGGCTCCTGGCGGCCGCTTTGCTTGTTCCGATCGCCGGACTGGCCGATGACGCCACCCGACAGACCGCCGCCGCGTGGCGGGCCGAGCATCGGCTCATCGATCTCCATCAGCACGTCGATTCCAGCGAGGCGGCGCTGCGACGGGACATGCGTCTGATGGACACCGTCGGGGTCGGGTTGGTGGTGAATCTGAGCGGCGGCTTCGTCACGCACAAGCCGGGCGAGAAATCCGCATTCGAGCGCGACAAGGAGCTGGCCGATCGCCTCTTCCCGGGCCGCTTCCTGTACTACATGAGTTTGGACTTCGCCGGATGGGACGAGCCCGACTTCTCGGAGCGCGCCGTGCAACAGCTCGAGGAGGGGTATCGGCTCGGGGCGGCGGGTTTGAAGGAATACAAGCGGCTGGGTCTTTATCTGAAAGACAAGGCCGGGCGGCTGATCCGCGTGGACGATCCGAAGCTCGATCCGGTCTGGCGGCGCTGCGGCGAGTTGGGGATGCCCGTGTCGATTCACGTGGCGGATCCGCAGGCCTTCTGGAAGCCCTACAACGCCGAGAACGAGCGCTGGCGCGAACTCAAGGACCACCCGCAATGGTGGTTTGGCGACCCGGCGAAATACCCGCCGTTCCACGAGCTTCTGGCGGCGCTGGACCGTGTGATCGAGCGCCACCCGCAAACCACGTTTGTCTGCGTGCATTTCGCCAACAACGCCGAGGACATCGATTGGGTCGAGCAGGCCCTGGACAAGCACCCCAACATGCACGCCGACCTCGCGGCGCGCATCCCGGAGATCGGACGCCACGATCCGGCGCGCGTGCATCGGCTCTTTGTCAAACACCAGGACCGCATTCTGTTCGGCACGGATTTCATGGTGTACGGAGACCTCACGCTCGGGTCGGGCGGCAGCGGCCCGCCGCCGACCGACGGGGATGCCATCGAGTTCTACGAGAGGCACTGGCGGTGGTTCGAGACCTCCGACCGTCAATTCGAACACATGACGCCCATTCAGGGGGACTGGAGAATCGACGCCATCGATCTGCCGGCCAGCGTGCTGCGGAAGATTTACTTCGACAACGCCCGGCGATTGCTGGTCCGATCGCTGCCTTTGCCGGTGCTTCAGGCAAAGAAGATCGACAGGGATTTCAAACCGAACGGGCGCCTGAACGAACCGGCCTGGCGGGCCGCATCGCCCGTGCGTA
>DAOOQY010000373.1:0-5012 GCA_035389025.1 Verrucomicrobiota bacterium | reverse complement strand
GCGACCTCCAGGGGCGAGGTTACGACACGCTCCTGCTGCGGGAGTTGGAGCGCCGAGCGTTTCGGTCCGGCATGCGCACGCTCCGCTTGGAAGCTGCGAGAAGACGCCCGTTAACGCTGGAGTTCTATCGCAAACACGCTTATCGAGAATCTGGGCAGAGTGCCTATGGAGCAGTCGAGACGATCCGATTCGACAAGACATTGGAGGAATCACTCGAATGAAGCCAGTCCCCCCAGCCCGCCTGCATGTGATCCTCGCCCGTGAAGCGCCGCTGGCCGTCGTGATCCGGCGCGGTCCAGCCAAGCAGGTGTGCACGATCCTCTGGAACCGCCGCACGGATGAATTCACTCTCGGCCAATGGCTGATGGGCCGCATCTACGAAGACCGCTGCGACCTCTCGCCGGACGGTCGCTACTTCATCTACTTCGCCTACGACGGGCGAACGCATCGCGAGCACGGTCCGTCCTGGACGGCGGTGTCGCGCGCACCCAGGCTCAAGGCCATCGCGCTCTACCGCAAAGGCAGCACCTGGGGCGGCGGCGGCTATTTCACCGGTGCGCGGACCTACTGGCTGGACAGCGAACACGTCTGCGTCCAGGACACGACGGAAATCCGTCGTGACCTCCAGGCCCAGTACCCTCAACTCTGGCATGAACACTGGGCGCAAGCCGGATGGCAGTTCCAGGAGACTCTGGACGCGTCGGGAGGCAAGGTCCGCCTCCGGGAGAAGCCGCTTCCTCGCGGTTGGTTTTTGCGGTTCATCGGCGGGGCCGGTTACGAATTGAAGGAGGTTCGCTCGGGACGTGTGCGCCGGTTCCCGACTTGGGAATGGGCGGAGTTGGACGGAAAACGCCTTGTCTGGGCGGAGAAAGGATGTCTCTTCACGGCGGCCGTGGACCGCGAGACCGGCATCGGCACACCGAAGCTCTTGCGCAATTTCAACGGCATGAAATTCGAGGAAAGGAAGGCCCCTTACTGAGCGCGAACGGCCAGCGCGGTGCGGCGGCAACTCGCGCGGCCAACCGAAAGTCCTGTCAGATGATTTGCGTGAACACGAAACGAAAGCGCGACTGGTATGACGCCGCAGCGTCCGGCCGCGATTGGCGGGACGATTTCCGCAAGAACGAACCTTCGCGCCAATGCCCGAGACACAACAAATGAAAACCACTGTGTTTTCCCCCAGCGCCCTTGCTCTAGCCTTGATGGCGGTACCGCAGTTTGGCCAGGTCGCCGACACCAATACCTGGATCACCGTCTTCGACGAGCGGTTCGCGGACAATCCGCAGGAGCGCTTCAAGCTGCTGCCGGTGCCGATACCCGGCACGACGAGTTCTGGGGGCACTTCGAGCTACGACGAGGAGCACAAAACCCACTCCGTTTCCGGACACCTGGCGTTGGTGCGGCCGGTCCGCGCCGGGGCGCAAGTGCGCTTGGACCTGCGGCTTCGGTTCGATCCGCCGGACACCAACGCGCCGGTGCAGATGATCTCCGCCTTCCGCTTCGTCCTCTTTGACCGCTCGGCAGCCGGCGTGGAAATCGAACGCTCGCAGCAAGCCAACGTGCCGCCGCGGCTGCGATTCGTGCAGGAGACCACGGGCCAACCCAAGCCGAAGGTCCTGCGCGAAATCTCGTTGAAGGACGCGGCGCTCGACGGCGACTGGCAGTTCGGCTACTGCCACGGGCTGATCACCCTCCAGCACGGCGGTCAACTGATCGGTGGAGCCGACCTGGGCAAGCTGGGGGTCCAAGTGGCCGGCGTGACTTGGATTCAGAACGGCGGCAAGGTCACTTGCCAACGCATGACGCTGACCGGCGAAGCGATACGGGAGACAACTCCGGCAGATCAAGAAACCCTTCGGCAGGCCGCCAGCCTGAATGGGGAAGCGCAACGTCTGTTTCGCGACGGCAAGCGCGACGAAGCGCTGACGAAAATGAAGGAGGCGTCGGCGTTGTTCGTGCGGGTCCTCGGCGAGAATCACCACGACAGCGCGAATTCCCTCGCGAACCTCGCCGCCATGCTGGAACCCACCGACAAAGCGGAGTCCCTCAGGCTCTACCAGAAGGCGCTGGCGATTCACGAACAGACCTTGGGAGCGACGCACCCGCACACGACCCTGACGCGGTTCAACTTGGGCAAGTGTTACCTGGAGCAGGGAGACCAGGCGAAAGCCAAGGAGTTGTGGACGCGATGTCACAACGATTGGCAGGCGGTGCTGGGGCCGGATTACTCGCTGGTGAAGTCGCTGGATACGCTTCTGCGCGGTATGTGACTCAACAATCCTACCCTCGTATTACGCGGGCAGTTGCGGGGTGGAGACGAGGGACGGTTCGCACGATGTATCGGCAGGCCAAGCCGTCATCGTCCCGCGCGGGGAGTGGGTACGCTCCATCGCGCCGGGTCCTGAAGGCGTCGAGTAGGTCGCGGTCTGCTGTCCAGGGTTCTCGCCAGAAACCGTCCACCGCGACGACGACTGACGCTGCCTGAAAGGCCCCGGTTGGTCCATGGCTCGTCTGTTCGAGTGGTGTGGCCCCATTTTCCCGGAAATTCCGCATCAATGAGTGTCCGCCCATGGTAGGCGGCAAACACTCACGATGAACAGCGAAGATCGTTTCTCGAACCGGCCGCTTCCGACATCGACCCCCTCGCGTCGCCCCCTGACCGCGAAGCGGCGGTGGTGCGGCAATCCCATCCGCCTTCCTTTGGCCTTGCTCACGCTGAGTCTGGTCGGCGTTCCTGTGCGACCGCTCGCGGCGGCGGCACCGCCGCGGCCGCATCCAGGCAGCCAAAAGGGAGCGGCGTTGCTGGTCGACATGGCAGCGCATCCCCGGCCCGTCCACCGCCTGCCGTCGGACCAGGAGATTCCCGCGTTGAGCGCCCTGGCCGAGGGTTGGTCGCAGTTGGCCCAGGTGACTCAGTTCGTGAACACCACGAACCGGGGCGTCGCCGCCCGCGTGGCGATTCATGAGGCGGGTACCGGCTCGCGCGTGCTAGTCCTCATCCATGGGATGTTCAGCGAAAGCACGAATTGGAAGTACGTGGCCACGGCACTCGCGAACGACTACGAGCTGTGGCTGGTGGATTTGCCGGGCTGCGGGCAGAGCGATGTGCCCAACCCGGACCGGCTAGGTGCGGGCGGCTACGGACCGGTCGCCCTCGCGGATCGTGTTCTTCAGACGCTGGAGGGGCGGTTGGCGGCCCGGCCGGACGTTCGGCACTTTCTCTTGGCGGGCCATTCGCTGGGCGGCATGGTCGCGCTGCGGATGTTCGCCGATGACACGCTGCGGCAGCGTTATGGGGGGGTGTTGAACGCCGTGGACGGGTTGGTGCTCTTCGCCCCTTGCGATGTGATGCTGACCCAGTTCACGCCGACGCAACAGGCGGTCCGCCACCTGAACGGCTGCAAGGTGTTGCTCGGCAACCTCACGGGCATTCTGCCCAAGGTCATTGAGCGCGCGACCGTCGCCGGTTTCACCGAACCGGGATTGGCCTCGCGCGAGCTCCAGGAGCAAGGGGTGCGCTTGTTCAGTCGGGGCAAAGAGCGCCATATCATCCAGGCGATGTTGCGGGATGCGTTGACCTGGCGCGTGTTGGGCGAGGAACTCGACTGGTCGGCGGTCGAGGCCCTCGAAGCGCGCTACCGGCACGTCCGGCCGCCCTGCCTCATCGTCTGGGGCGAGTGCGATCCGACCCTGCCGTTGGGTACGGGCTACAAGCTGAAGGACCAGTTACCCGATGCGCGGATGGTGGTGCTCGCCCGCAGCAAGCACCTGCTGCAGCTCGAACGTCCTGAGACCTGCGCGACGTTGGTGCGGGAATTCGACGAGCAACGACGAGCCGGTCGGTTGGCCGCGGCACGGAGCGTGCAGACGCCTTGGCCCGACGCAGAAGACCGTCCGCTGGAACTTGCGGCTGACACCTCAAGCGAGGACTTCTCCTTCGACCATCCCGCCGAAGACGCGAACCTCCTTGGTGCGGCCACTGGACGAAAAGCAGCGACGCCTCGCCCATGAACGCGACCAGCGACGCTTTGTAGCGCAGTTGGAGTTGTCGACGTTATGGTCGTCTGCCTGGCGCGATTCATCTGGCGCAGGTCCACCCGGCCGGTAGTGTCCGGCGGCGGAACCCAGACGGCCACGCGCAATCCATGCGAAACAACCGGATGAAACGCAGCGATCTGAAACCAGCGCGGCCGAAGCGGTAACTCACTGACCTATGAGCAAACAACGCGGCCCCTTTCTAATGCCCCTGATCTATGCGCTCGCTCTGCCGCTGCAGGCTCTGGCAGCCGAAGAGCCAGCTCGTCCGCATAGTCCGGCTGTGGACTTTATTTACGCGGTCCTTCCGTTCCTGGTGATGGGGGCGATCCTGTGGTGGTTCCTGCGGAGGTACCAGCGGACTAGTTCGCCGTTGATGAAGCGCTCCATCGAATACTACGAACGCTCGGAACAGCACATGCAAAAGATGGAACAACTTGGAGAACGCATCGCTACCGCACTCGAGAAGGTGGTCGAGCGCTCCGCAAAGGACGGTACGACGCGATAAGCACCGCAACGCCCGCCCGCTCGTCCGGCACGAGTAACGACCATGAACGCCCGCGACCAACGCGCCGAGACCATCCTGGCTTCGGCAATGGAAATGCCCGATCCCGGGGGCCGACGGGCCTACCTCGATCAGGCGTGTGCGGGCGACGAAGCGCTGCGGGGCGAGGTTGAGTCGTTGCTAGCGGCGCACGAACGGGCTGGCGAGTTCTTGAAGACGGCTGCGCTGCCCGGCGCGACCCCGGCCTTGCCCATCGAGAAGGCCGGCGACCGGATCGGACGTTACAGCGCTGCTCGAACAGATCGGGGAGGGTGGCTTTGGCGTGGTCTGGATGGCCGAGCAAGGAGAACCGGTCCGCCGTCGGGTCGCGCTCAAGATCATCAAGCTGGGCATGGACACCAAGGAGGTCGTGGCCCGGTTCGAAGCGGAGCGGCAGGCCTTGGCACTGATGGATCATCCAAACATTGCCAAG
>DAOOQY010000372.1:2170-5015 GCA_035389025.1 Verrucomicrobiota bacterium | reverse complement strand
GAGTGGTCTTCTACGCGTGATTTGCGATCGACACGGACCGGCTCAGGGCTGAATCGGGAACCCGTTCTTCGATCGCGCGGATTCGTGTCTGCGGTGGCGGCCAGGCCGGTTTGGATGTCCGATCGAACGTGTCGGTGAGTCCGAGCAATTCCGCCAATTCCTGGCGTTGTTGGGCGAAGGCTCGTGCCGGTTCCGGCGACTGCTGCGACTGCTGCGGGGCCGATCGGCGCACCACCTCAGCCAGATCGCCCGTGAGGAGGTTCAGGGCGAAGATGCAGACCCAGACGGCGGCGACGCCTGCGTAGAACTGCGGGCTGGGCCACAACCAGGTCCGCCACCAGGATGGTCCGGGCTGCCGGGCGCGATCGCGGCTGGCTGTGTTGGTTTGCACCGCAAGGTCAGTCTGCAAGGGAGCGGTGATCTCAGCGGCCTGGGCGCAGGCGGCCTGTCGGACCGACTGCTCGACCCCTTCCCAGAGGGCGGGGGTGGCATGGCCCTGCCGCAGAGCCGCCGCCAGGCGGGCCTCGGCCTGTTGTTGGATGTCGAACGCTCGCGCGCAGTCCGGGCATGCGGCGAGGTGGTGTTGGATTTCGCCGGTCGTTCGGACATCGAGTTCCGAGTCCAGGTAGGGACCGGCGAGGGATTGAATCTGGTGGCATTTCATAGGTTGTCTGCCTTTGCGATGGCGGGGCGCCGGTCGCGACGCCCGATGAGGGTTCGCATTTTCTGACGGGCTCGGGCCAGGTGTCCCAGACGCTGCCCAGGGGAATCTCGAGGGATTCGGCGATCTCCCGGTATCGCATCTCGCCGATGGCGCGGAGGAGCAGGACGGCGCGTTCGTTGTCCGTCAGGACCTTCAGGTCCGACATCAGCTCTTCATCCAGTGCTTCGGCGAGGGAGGCGGGCGTCCCGGAACCATCCGGGCGAGTGCGCGGCGGCTCTGCGCTTTCGAGCGCATCGAGTTCCTCCGGTTCGAGCTGGAACTCATGCCGGGCGATCCGCGCGTGTTTGCGGTTCAGGGCAAAGACCTCGCGGGTGAGAATCTGAAACATCCACGCGCGAAAAGAGGCATCGGGGCGATAGCGTTCGAACGCGGCGAAGGCGCGCAGCACGGCGTTCTGGATGGCGTCGGAGGCGTCCTGCGGCTCCCAGACCAGTCGGCGGCAATAGAGTTCGAGGTCGCGCTCGATCGGCTTGAGCAGCGCCAGGAAGCGGTCCGCATCGGATGTGAGGTCGGGTTTCATCGCGTTCTTCCATTTAGAGAAAGCCGGATTGCATCCGTTTTATTACGGCAATCGCCGATTTCGAGCGGGGGAAGACGCGAACGGGGGTATTGATGCGGCGTCTCGGGCGGTCTACGCTCCAGCGCAGATCAAGCCAAACAGGGGTTCTTTCCTTACCTGTTCATGAAGCTGCTCAACGTGGCGTTCTTCACCGTGGCCGGCGTGCTCGGCCTCGGTTTTCTGATTCGCACGCTGCATCTGCTCGAGGGCCAGCCCGGGCCGGTATCGCCCGCACCTTCCACCAAACTGACAGGGGCGGCAAGCCAGGCCATCCCCGCGGGTGCGGAGCCTCCGCGGCTGAATTCCTCCGCGCCTGATCGAACCCTGAATGTTCTCCCTGTCTGGCTGGGTCTCTACGGCTTGGTTGGCGCGCAAATGGGCTGGGTGCTGCGCCCGTTCATTGGCGATCGGCATCAACCCTTTGCGCTGTTCCGGGCGCGTGAGGCAAACTTTTTCCTGGACCTGCTCCGCTCGCCGGCAAGGTCCCTTTGTTGCTCCTGGTGAGTTTCGCGCTGTGCCTGCCCAGTTTCTATGTCATCAACACGCTCGCCGGCCTGCGCGCGGATTTTCCCGAGGCGTTGCGGGCCGTGGTAGCCACTCAGGCCTGCGTCGCGATCGTCCTGGCCAGCCTGGCCCCCGTAACCGTTGTCTCGTACGTGTCAATGACGGATTACCAGATGGCCTGGGTCCTCCGGCCTTTCGTCGGCAATCCCGACCTCCCGGTGACCTTCTTCCGCGAGGAACAGTGGGGCAACGCGTACGTGGAAGTCGTACAGACCCTCCTGCGGAGCCTACGGCCCTCGATAACGCAATGACAGTTCGATATCGCTACCGTGGGCGGAGCTACTCGCTCCAGGAGGCGCAGTCGGCATCCGCCGCCGCAGCCGACGCGGCGCGGGTTCGGGCCCGCGCACGAAAGCCTTGAAAGAGTTGCTTGCGTTTGAATGGCATGATGGAACTTGTGGCCTGGCCCGGCGTGAGTGGGTCCGGCGCCAGTGACAGATCGTCTGGATGAGGACAGTCATGGAATACAGCCGAAGCATCATCGATCTCATTAAGGAGCGGACATCGCGCCGGAGCTATGTGCCGCGGGCGGTCGAGGCGGAGAAGCGCGAGGCGCTCGAGTGCATGTTTGCCTCCGTTCAAGGTCCCTTTGGCGGGAAGGCGCGTTTTGCGATTCTCGACACCTCGGGTTGGGGAGAGGGGAAGATCAACGCCCTCGGGACATACGGGACGATCCAGGGCGCGACGCTTTTCATTGTGGGGATGATCGAGCGGGGCGAGCACGACATGGAAGACTTCGGGTGCCGGTTCGAGAAGATCATTCTGCGCGCCACGGATTTGGGTTTGGGGACATGCTGGATTGGCGGGATTTTCAATCGCACCCGGTTCGCGTCGAGGGCGGGCGTTCGCGAGAACGAAGTCTTGCCCGCCATTTCGCCTCTTGGCTACGCCACGGAAAGGCGGAGCGTTGCGGACTCGGTGATCCGGTGGTCGGCCGGATCGAGGAATCGGCGTCCGTGGGCCGATCTCTTCTTCGATCGCGACTTCGAACGAGGGCT
>DAOOQY010000372.1:0-2160 GCA_035389025.1 Verrucomicrobiota bacterium | reverse complement strand
GCCAAGTTCGCGTGCGCCGGGAGATGACGGTCGGGGGGGAGGCGGTTGGGGCGAGAGGAGGCGCGGACGCGGCGGGGCGCTATGCCGAGCCCCTCGAGATGCTGAGGCTGGGGCCCTCGGCATCCAACCGGCAACCCTGGCGTGTCGTCAAGGAGCAGGGGCGGGACGTCTTTCATCTCTTTCTGCGCCGATCGAGAGGATACGACAAGCTGATCAAGGCAGTGGACTTGCAGCGTCTGGACATGGGGATTGCGATGAGTCATTTCGAGCTGGCTGCGAGCGAGTTGGGGCTCGAGGGACGATGGCAAACGAGTCCGCCCCGCATGGGCTTCGCGCCCGAGAGAACCGAGTATGTCCAGAGTTGGATCGGGGGTTGATTCGGAGCCGTCGCCTTGCCTTTTGCGCACGGCGGGGCGACTGGGACGGCTGCCGTGCGAATTCAGAACCGTGCTTGAATTCCGGCGTCTCAGGGCGTATCAAGCATCGCACATCCACCACTTATTCTATGTACCAAATCATCGGAGCCGACCAACGGGAGTATGGGCCGGTCAGCGCAGATCAAGTCCGCGAGTGGATCGCCGCCCGCCGTGCGGACAAGGACACCCGAATCCGCGCCGAAGGCGCCATCGTCTGGAAACGCCTCGAGGAATTGCCTGAGTTTGCCGACGCGCTAACCCCGGCCGGCGTGCCGGCGCCTGCTTCCCCGCCGGGTGCGCCGGGACAGCCATGTCCCGCCAAGGAGGGCAAGACCAGCAGGCTCGCCATCGCCTCCCTTGTGCTGGGGATGCTGGGGATTCTCAGTTGCGGGGTGACTGCCCTGATCGGGCTGGTTCTGGGGATTGTGGCCCTGGTGCGGATCAACCGGGGCGGCGGCGCGCAGAAGGGGCAGGGGGTGGCGATTGCAGGGATTGCTGTGTCGGCGGCTTTTCTCCTGTTCATGCCGGTGATGGCGGGGATCATGCTGCCGGCCCTCGCGAAGGCGAAATCGCAGGCGCAGAGCATCACGTGCATGAACAATCTCAAGCAACTGGCGCTGGGCGCCCTGATGTACGCGAACGACTATAACGACCAGCTTCCGCCCGCGGACGCCTGGTGCGATGCGGTTTTGAAGTACACGGCCGGATCGGAGGCGGTCTTCCATTGCCCGAGCGGAGCGCCGGGGCAACGTTGCCATTACGGATACAATGCGCGGTTGACGGGCAAGAGCCTGGCGTCGGTGAAGGATCCAGACAAGGTGGTGTTGTTTTTCGAGGTGGACGGCGGCTGGAATGTCAGCGGCGGCCCCGAACTCATGCTTGCGAGCCCCCGACACGCCCGGGCCCGTGGTGTTGCCTACCTCGACGGCCATTGCGTGATGATCCGCAACGATTCGCGAGAGATCGAGAATCTCCGGTGGGACCCCGGAACGCCTTAACCCGCATAGCAATCATCCTGCGAGGTCTGACCGCCCTGGGCACCGGCGGGGTGTGAAATATGCGGGTTAAGCCCGCTCCAAGCCAGCGCTCCGGCGTTCGTCTTTCGCAAACGTCGAAAGAGAACGAGGCATCCGCGTGCGCGGATGCCTCGGTGCAGAACGGGGAATGAGGCTCAGTTGCGCCGGATGCGATAGAACTGCTGGGCGCCATCGAGCGTGCGGACGGCTTTGAAGCTGCCACCGCTGCCCGTGATTGTGGCGCTGACGCCGCCGTAGGCGCCGTTCACGGTGCCGGCGGACTGGAGCGCAAAGGCGGAGGGCGTGTCGGAGCTGTCAGCGGCGAAGTCGATCTCGACATTGCCGCCCGCCAGCCGGATACCGGTGATATCCGGAGGTGTCGACGGGGTGGCCAGCCGGATGACGCGGAGGTTGTCGTAAACGACGCAGGAGTTGCCGGCCAGGATCGAGTCGTAGGCGTCGCAGTACCCGAGCATGATGTTGCCGCTGGTGAACGGCGTGGTGTTTGTGTAGCTCAGGATCGGCGTGCGGTTCATGGTCAGCGTGACCACATTGCCGACCTGACTGATCTCGACATTCACCCAGCAGGGGGTTTCCGACAATTCGCTGTTGCCGGGGGCCCCTGGCAGGCCGCCGCCGAAGGGCGGGTTCTTGAAGATGCCAGTCAAGGTGGACGCGTTGACGCCGGGCGTCAGAGGTGTCGGGTTGCTCCCCGCCGTCGTGGGCGC
>DAOOQY010000371.1:0-5037 GCA_035389025.1 Verrucomicrobiota bacterium | reverse complement strand
TCCGCCCATGAAGCGATTGAAGAACTGGGCGCGCGGGTCGTTCGAGCGCGAGGAGGTATCCTGCGACGCGAACACCTCCTTGATGGCTGCGGCCAGCGACTTGGCGTCGGCATACTGAAGGGCGAAGACGCGGATGACATAGGTGCTGGCGATCGACGTGTCGAGGGCCCTGATGATCTGGGCGACGCGGCGGATATTCGTCTGGGTGTCGGTGATCAGGAGCGCGTTGCTGCCTTGATTTGCCGTGACCGTGGCCGAGGACGGGATCAGCGGCGCCAGGTCGGTGGCCAACTGGGTGGCGTTGATGAAACGGACAGGGACAATCTGGGTGACGATATCGTCCTTCTTGGGGATTTGCTCCGGGTCGCTGCCGCTGATCACGGGAATGTCGCGTTTCTTGGCGTCGCCCTGACTGACCACGGTCAAGGTGCGTCCGTTGCGCAGGGCCGCATAGCCGTTCTTGTTGAGAACTGTGCTGAGCAGGGTCAAGGCCTCTTCCTGGTCGAGGGGCTGGTTGCTCCAGACATCCACTTTGCCGCGCACGTCGGTCTCGAGGACGATGATGAACCCGGCGGCTTCGCTCAGGTAATTGAGCACCATTTCGAGTGGAACGCCGCGGAAGTTGAGGCGCAGACCCTTCTCGCCGGGCTTGACCGGCTGGGCGGGCGCCGAAGGAGTGTCCAGAGCGCTCGAGGCCGCGTCGGCGGAGGGCGAGGCGTCCGAGTTCTTGGGCTTTGACTGGTCCGGAGCCGGGGCAGCCGCGGGCGCAACGGGCGGATTGTCCGGTGCGGCGGGCTCGTCTTCCGGGGTAGCGGGCGGCGGGTCATCCATCGGCGGCGGGTCCATGTCGGCCTCCGTGTGGCGGCTGTCGGGTTCCGCCTCCTCGATTCGAGCCGGCGGCGCGGGTTGCGCTTGAGGTTCGGCCTGGGGCGGCGTCATGTCGGGCGCCGGTTGGGCGTCCGGGGCGGGGTTCTCCCCTGCCGCTTCATCGGTCCGGGCCGGCAGGGTGTCGGGCGGGGCCTCTTGAGGCGGGGCGTCGGGCGCCGGTTCGGCGCCAAAGAGGGCCACAGCCAAAGCCAGGCCGGCGAGCCCGGGGAGGGCCAGGAGCACGGTGTCAAAGGTCTTCATTACATCTCCTTTTCTCGTTTCTCGAGCAATCGTTTCAAAGCTTCACTCGTATCACTGCTGGACCCGCTGGAACCGGTGGAACCGCTCTCGGTTCGACTGCTCTCAGTCGGTCTTGCAGACGCGCTGTCCGAGCTTGCGGTGGCGGGCCGGGCGGCCCAACCCCCGGGCGATTCGTCTCGGGGGGCAACTTTCCATTCGCCGTCGTCTTCCCGTCGCAACTGGGAACCGACCTTAAGCTCGAGCCGGTTGCCTTGAACGTCCAGTTTGACGTGATTGGCGCCGATGTCGAGGACCTTGAGGTCGGCGATGGTTTCCCCTGGTTTGAGGGTGGCGTGGTACCTGGAGTCCGAGCCGTCGAAGAAGGCGAACTGGCCCTTTTCGTAGCTCATTGTGCCCAGGAGGGCGAGTGTATCGACTCGCGAAGGGCGGGGCGTTTCGCGGGGGCGGTGGGATGCGCGTCCGGAGCGATTGGCATTGAAGATATTGCGTTCGCTGATGATGCGGAAGCCCCCGTAGTTGTCCTGTGAGGAGGCATCGGCCCCTTCGGCGGCTGGGGCCACTGGGCCGCCCCAGGCGATCAGCGCCAGAATCCCGACCGACATCGAAAACGACTGGAGGGCTTTCATGATCCGGGGGTTTTCAGCAGGAGTCCGCTCACCTGGAGCCCGAGCGTCAGTTGTTGGCCATCGGTGTCGCGGGCGGTGAGTTCGACGACATCGATCTTGAGGGCAAGCGGGTCGGCCTCGGCCTGGTAGAGGAATCGGGTGAGAGCCGACAGGTTCCCGGCGGCGTCGGCCCGGCATTCGTAGGTCATGGAATCCCCGGCGGCCCGCTTCCATTGTGGGCGCAGGGAACTGATGCTGACGTCGCTGTCGCGGGACCAGCGGTCAAAGGCCTTGAGCACCTGGCTTTCGGCGACTGAAATCTCGCTGTCGAGGGTGTTGGTCCGCATCGTGTCCCAGCGGCTTCGAATGGTGTCGTCCCTTTCAATGAGCGCCGTGCCCTGTGTGACGGATTGTTTCAACTCGGCGATCCGCTCCGCGCGGGCCTTCCATGTCTTGGTCAGCGGGGTCAGCAGCAGGCGATCGCCGGCGAGCAATGCGACGCTGAGAAAAGCGACAATGGCCAACCCCTGCTGGCGACTTTTGACCGTGCCCAGATTCATGATCCCCCTCCTTCCACCCAACGGAAATTGAATGTGAACTCGAGCGGCGATCGTCCGCGCATCTGTTCCACCCGCACGTCCGACACTTGCTTTGCGGTCTGGAGACGTTCGAGTGTTCGGATGAGCGCCTGATGATCCTGCGCCGTGCCGGAGCAGGTGACCGACGTGGCATCCCGGATTTCGACGGTCTTGGCGGAGACGGCCCCGTCTTCGGGGAACGCTTCCGTGAGCTGGCGCAGCACAGTCAGCGATCGCATGGAATCGTCAAACCAGGGACGGTACTGCTTGATCTGCTGTTGGATGTGATCGAGCGCCGTCGCGTGCGCCTTGATGGCCTGCCATTGTTTGTCCCAGTGCCACAGTTGCCATTGCTGATAGAGAAAGCCCAATGCGAGGCACGCGGCCGCCGCCCCGGCCGCCGCCCCCGCCCAGACCAGCTTGCGCGAGCTGTAGCGCGAGGTCAGCCGTTGCCAGGCGCTGACCCGCGGAGGCAGAAACTCGAATCCGGAATTCGGCTGCGTCAGGCCCCGCACAGCGAGCGCGAGCGCCGCCGACACGGGTGTTCCCGGAGGCAAGCGCAACCCGGTGCGCGATGCCGAGTAATCGCGCACCTGCTCGACGACGATGCCCATGGGCTCGAAGCGGGGGCGCAAATACTCGACGAGTGCATCGGCCGAGCTGTCGCGTCCGAAGACCCGCAGGCGGCGGACTGCCTCCCGGAGATCGGCGGGCAACTGGCCCAGGGTGACCCGTGTCTCGCGCGCCACCTGGTCGGCCTGCAATTGGGGCGTGCCGCCCTCGATCTCGAACACGCCTTCGAGAGTGCGCAACACGGCGACCCCGCCGCCGCACGAGACCTGCAGGCCGATGCTGTGGTCGCTGGGGGCCAGGGCCATGACGCCCTGCGACTCCTCGGCTTGCGCGTGATCGAGGCCCGCGATGCCGAGCGAGAAGCTCACGGGACGAAGCTGGGCGGCCTGCAGGACCGCTTCGAGCCGAGTCACGTGGTCGCGCGGGATGGCCACCAGCGTGGCCGAAGCGGCCCCGCCCGGGGTGCGGAACCGGGACTGCGCCATCAGGAGGGCTTCGGGCGCGTACGGGAAGCCGCGCTCGGCCTCGATTTGCAGGAACCCGTCGACGTCGGCGGGCGGCAAGTCAGGCAGCGGCACCTGGATGCTGAGGGCCCAGCCCAGCGGGAGGCCGACGGCGCAACGCCGCTCTCGGATTCCGGCGGCATCGAGGTGTTTGCGAATCTCCCGCCCGACGAGTTCGGGGGCGTCCGTCAACAGATCGAGCGAGAGGGCGGCGCCGAATGAGGCCTTGAGTTCGCCGGAGCCATTTGTGCGCCGGACCAGCACGCCCTCGATGCGGCCGGCTTCGAGGGTCAGGCCCAGCAGGGTGCCGCCCGGGCCGCGCTGAAACGGGACATGTTTAAGCCAGGTCTTCATCGCATTCGGTTCGCAAACAGGGCCGGATCGTAGGCGGTCGCCCCCAGCGCCCAGCCCAGGTGGGTCACGTCCAGGCGTCGGATGAACATGGGCGTGCCGTCCGCCGTGTCGCACAGCCAGCGCACCCGCCGGTACCCGCGTCCGTACCGCCCCACGGCCGCGACATCCACCGTGTATTGAAAGGTGCGCGACGTCAGGTGAGGGCCGGCCTGGACGAGGTTCGTTTGTTCGAGGAGGTCCGCGACCCAGGCCACCGTGGGCAGGGTGGTCGCGCCGGGCTGGCGCTGCGAGACGAGCGTCGGGGCCAGTTCGGGTCCGATCCCCGGGACGCACGCCAGCACCGCTTCGCTGGCGGTGTTGACATTGATCAGGCCCGCCTGGCTGCTGTTGGTCGAGACCGTGAGGTCGCCTTCGATCTGGCAGAATTCCTCCGGCGTCATCCCGCTCTTGACGTAGAACTCGAGGAGGCTGCCCAGGCTGCTGTTGTTGGTGCCGACCTGGCTGAGGATGGTTCCGGCGCGCTCTTCGCCCACCTGCTCTTCGAGCAATGTCCGCAATTCCTCCTGGCTCGAGCTTGTGACGTTGATCCGCGCGGAGCCGTCGCTGCGCGTGCCCGGCTCGCGGCTGACCACGGTGAGATACTCGATGAGGCCGGCATCGAGGCGCCCGTCGCGATTGTCCGCCGGCGGGGAGGCGTCGCCGTCGTTCTCATTGGGATCGAGGATGCCGTTGAGGTTGGCGTCCTCGCCGTAGAGGATCTCGAGGGTCATGCCCGCGACCAGGCGCAGTTCCTCGACGGACTCGAACGGGCCGTTCTTGCATCGGTAGGCCGGACGGAATCGCTGGTAGATCTGCGTTTCCGCGCCGCCCGTCGTCACGTCGTCGTCGGTGTCGCGCCAGTCGATGATTGCCGCGGCCAGTTCGGGTGTCATGCGGGGCAACTCTTCGAGCATCTCCTGGGTGGCCGTGTTCAGATTGAGTTTCGAGGCCTCGTCCACCAGGTCGAACACCGGCTCGTCCTCGACGATCGGCTGGCCACGCCCGAGAATCCAGACGGTCGCCTCGCCGATGGGCACGGCCTCCCAGGTCCTGAGTTCGACCTCCGGCCAGGTTCCCGGCGTCTCGACCTCGGCCAGCAGATTGCTGACGTAGTAGGTGGCGCCCGCGATTGCCTGCTCCGCCTGCGCGCCGGCGACCCGTTGGTCCACGGCCCGCAACTCGAAGAGCATCGACTGCGCGAAGTAGAGGGCGACGGCCACCAGGCCAAACGCAATCCAGAGCACGATGATCAACACC